>DASUFG010000259.1:0-5775 GCA_036274715.1 Agriterribacter sp. | reverse complement strand
GGAAAAAAGAGGTAAAAAAGTGGAAAAGCAGAAACCTATTATTAAAGCTTATTGGTTCTGAGCACTCCGACTGACAAGTCGGAGGGGGTCTGCGGTTCGAACCCGTTCCGTGTTACGGAACAGGTCGTGCTCCCACAGGTAAAAGGTTTCGGTTAGTTTTAATCAAAACCTTTTTTGTTATGTGGACCTTTTACATCCTGAATTCTGTTTCTACCGACAAATATTATATTGGCTTTACCGGTGATCTTATCGCCGAAAGACTTCGAAAACACAACACCCATCACAAAGGTTTTACCGGTAACACTAATGACCGGAAAGTTGTTTACACAGAGGAATATTTTACAAAAGCCGAAGCTATCCACAGGGAAAAAGAGGTAAAAAAGTGAAAAAGCAAAAAACTATTGCTAAAGCTGGTTCGGACCCGTTCCGTATTGCGGAACAGGTCCTGCTCCCACAGGTAAAAGGCTGTCTCAGAATAAAGAGATGGCCTTTTTTGTGGGCTTTTTAAAATAGAATCATTGTTTTAAGAAAAATACACGCAGTAACCTTTAAAGACCTTCTCCCAAACACTAGTAATGTTTATTCTGGCTTTTGCTCTCAATAAACCAAGCAATTAAATAGCAATTTTAATGACTCAGTTATCTCATTCAGTATATCACTCTCAATTTTCCGTTATGCTGTTTTATCATTTTATAATCTCTTTCGATTATTCTTACTGTAGCACTGCCGTGTATCGAATCATACAACCTTACAGCGAAATATCCCATTGTATCCTGAAACGCCAGCCACTTTCAAACGGCAGGCTTTTATCCTGGTACCTGAAATATGTGATTTCACTGGTTAATTTATTTTTATGCCCACTAAAAAACCAATTAAAATCAACTGATGTCTCCTGCTGCAGGTTGTTGGCTTTTACACCATCCGGTATATACTCGGCATGTCTCACGGCCGTTTCCAGTGGCTTAGGCCACCAGTTCAAAAGTCCATTAAAAAAATATCCTGCCTGGGCATAGTACCCATGCAACTGTGTTGTTTTATCACCATCCAGCTTATCCACAATATATTTACGATGCCACTCACTCTGCCATGAAAATCCTCTATACTTAAAAGCGGTTTCAATGTTAAACTGCTTAACCCGGTATTGTCCCGGTGCGCCATTTTCAAATCCTTCGAGCGAACCTCCACCTGCCTGTGAGAACCGGGTATATGGGCTTCTATTGGTTACACCTGAAAGCGCAGCGATAGCTGCGGGTTTTTCGGTAAACTCCAGGTCGCTTCCCTCAAATTCCAAAGGTCTTCCCAGCATATTCCATTGCAGCCTGCCAACATACATGAGGTTATTGTCGTCGTTCGTTGAATTTCCCCTACCCGTTCCTGTTAATGCGGCCACCCAGTAATTAAAATCAGCAACCCCCACGCTTTTAAGATGACCGTATATTGTCGCGCCTTGCTGCCTGTCAATTGTAAATGATCTATTAATAAGTGACCGGTCTACCAGTTGTTGTTCCCCACTGCTGATGAAACGTTCCCGGGTAAATTCAGATTTCCACTGGCCCACCTTAAATTTTAACCATTCCCATTTCTCCACCATTATGCGAAAATCCAGTAAGTTGCCCTGGGCAAGTTCATATTCCCAATAATATTTCAGCCAGGGTTGAAAAGCATGCCCCCCCACTTTCAAACGGGCCCGGTTAATTTTAAAAACGGTGTGATTTTCCTTGCTATAATCGTCAAAAGTAACAGGATCCTGGTCGCCTGGTGTAGCAAACCTGAATTGCAGTCGGCTGGCTACCTGTATCAGGAATTTATTGTCGTTCGTTTGTAGTTCGAACCCCTTGCTTCCATAATGAATATGAGCAATCTTACTGGTATCCTTCACATTTTGCCCTATACCATCGTTACATAAAAACATCACTAATATCGCCATAAACCCTGCCAGCCAGTTATCTCTATACAATGCATACTGTCTCTTCATTCTGATCTAACTATTTATTCACCACTTGCAGGACATCCCCCAAGCTTGTTCGCTTCAATATTTTCCATACAAATATTGCTATGAGTAATAATACCGGTTTGCCTTTTGTCTTTCCAGGGTCATTTCCTGAAAACGTAGCCCACGAAAATGGTTGAATACTTTAATTAAGAGTTGAAGTTGGAGACAATTTTATTTGCCTGGTTTGTATCGTGCAAAGTCGGCCACATAATAAACCTTACCATTCCTAAAACGCCAATTTTCCTGGTATTTTGTTGATTCGGTCTTTCCATTGGCCAACACCCCTTTTTCTGATATCCACAAACTTACCCAATCTTCATTTTTGTCGTTACTATGGAGGCTTACAAATGCAACAAATTCTTCATCAAGACTTTTGAATTTGCTGCGAAACGCTTTAGCCCGTGCAATCATTTCATCTCTGTGTACTTTTAAGGTGCGGTCATCGAAAGCACGAAACTGGATACTGTCTTCAGCATAATCACTCGCCTCTCCAATACTATCGGCGGCGAGCGCCTTGTAAAAGTTAAGTGCGATTTTTATATATTTCGGATCACCAATGGACCAATCAGACGAATAGGTTGCCTTAAAAGGCAGGTCTATTGCTGGTGCTGCCGCCGGCGCAAGTGTTTCTTCCTTAACTGCCGCAACCGCCGGCACTTCATTGGAAGTATTGGTGCAGGATGCCAGCAGGCCTGCCAAAGCAAAAAAGAAGATTGATTTACGCATAGTGATCGTTTAAGTAGTATTGAAATGAAAATAAATATAATAAATAATCAAATCGTAAATCTCCCAATAATTATTTTGGGGACAGCCTCCAGGAATTGCGGGATATAAACCAGGATGTTTTTGCTTTTGCCATGAACGAAAAGATTCTCCACTATACCGCCTTTACAATGTAAAAGACATGAAGTTGCTGCGAGCATTTCGACTGGGGATAGAATTTGAACCGGTGAACAGGAGAAACAAAAAAAGGCCCTTTTAAAGTGTTTACCCGCATCGTTAAGCTTATACTTCATTCCTTTCATACCTGATTGCTATATTGCCGGGAAAATCTAATAGCAAATATTATTTCATTCCCGGAACAACACGTAAATGCATAAATAATGTTGTGAAATCGCTGGCATCGTCTTGCTTCCGGCTTATTTACCATCCACAAATTGATTTCTAAGATCCGTAATATTTTTCTGATCGGTATCCAGGTTAATAATTCCCCTGCGGGGCCGATCTAATTCCATTACCAGGTAAAGCGCCAAGGTCGTCATTAACGCAAATCCAACGATCAACACCATATTTCTGCGTTTCGCTTTATTACCATATCCCGACAGGAAGCCGGAAGTAAGCGTTAATACCAGCAAAACAATTAAGATAAGCGGAGGTACTTTTGCCAACCTGGCTGAATTCCTGGTTGAAACTATATCGATCATGGCATTGAGCGCCGGTACCATTTGTGCGGTGCGTACCAGGTTTTGAGGATTTTGACCTTCCTGCGCCACCAGTTTCCATAGTTTCACTAAATATATGTTGCCCTTTTCCAACGATCTTTTTATCAGGCTTTCATCATCGCCAGCATCATAATAATCAATTCTTGTTTCAACATATGCCTTAAAATCTTCACGCAGCACATTGCGTACACTATCGGGATACAGATCACATCGGAGTATAGCCGTTCCAATTCTGTTAGCTTCCTCCACAACGATAGCCCGCCTGCTTTCAAATTTAGATGCGGCCATTCCAAAAGAAAACGCCAACAGCAAACCCAAAAGCCCCAGCATAGAACCTTCAATAGTCCCGATGCTATCTATTTCATCATGAGGATACTTACGGATTTGTTTTTGTCGGTAGCGAAAGCCCAGCCGATTAAACAAAAGGATAAGTACGAAAATCCCGGTTGCAATTATTGCAGCCGGTACATTGAACAGAAGTGATAGATTCATAGACAACCATTTTTCGAATAATTCTTATAATTCCTGGTGATACTTTCAAATGGGTAGTCAAAACTTACACAGGGAATGTCGAATGAAAATGTTAACCATATTACTCCTGAATCTTCCTGGTACCTACACGAATCAGTTCACGTGAGTATCCATCGTTGAAGGGTTGAAGGTTGACCATGGATTACAACTATGATCCAGCAAGTCGTCAATTTTGCAATATTTCGTTTATCATTTATCCGATGAGACATTCAAAAGCCCGCTCACTTCAAAAACATGATAGCCCCAGGCAGGAATATCCAGGAAAAGTCCCCTTGATAACAGATCATTGCCATCACGGTCGTACAGGGCATTACCCATGATGTCCGTAAACCGAACTGATTTTCCTGGCAAGTCGGAATAGGGAAGATGCACAAAGCACTGGCTATCGTGCGATGAATAGTTAACAACAACCAGCATTCGCTTGCCGTCTCCGCCCTCCCAACCAAAATTAATAAAAGCACTCCAGGTATCATTTCCTTCCCATGCGGGTACAGCATTCAGAAGTAGCCACTGTCCATTTCGAAAAACAGGTTGCCTGAGGAGGTTGAGAAGCGCGAAGTAAAAACGTTGAATGTTAGCATCGGGAATTTCGTAGGGCGCGCGGACCAGGTGCGGCGAGATACGCTTTTTTCTTCCTTCAAACTGCCCCTGGTGGAAAAATCTCAGTCCCGGAGATAAAAACGTGATCACGGCTGCTGCCTCGTGATTTTCAGGATTCATCACGGAAGCTATGCGTGGTTCGTCGTGGTTTTCGAGAAACCTTGCCAGCTTATCCTGGTAATCTAACCCTGCCCAAAAATGTTCACGCACGGCTTTCGGCTCGCCCTCAACAAGGCGGTCATACAGGCGTTTATCATAGGCATAATCAAATCCCTCCTGCTGCAGCGTCCACTCCATATCCCAGTATACTTCAGCCATGAAGAGAAAGCCGGGGTATTTTTCATGGGCCGTACTGATGGCAATTGGCCAAAAGGGTTCCGCAGGCCTGCCCCATGTCCTTTCAAAAACTCCTGGCAGAATAAGCATCGCCATATCGCATCTTACACCATCACATTGACCGGTGATGCGAACAAGTTCGTTCAACATAGCTTCGGCCGTTGCAGGGTTACTGTAATCCAACTGAATAGTATCCGGCCACCCCGCAAAGTATGGATCGCGGCCGTAGGCAAATATCCGTTCATCTTGCCCGCTTTTTAGCCGGGTGTAATTCTGCGGCCGTTCCTCGAGGTCGGTTTCCGTACCTTGTATAAAATATTCGGGGTGATCCTCCAACCAGGGATGGTCCGGTCCGAGGTGATTGGGAACAAAATCGAGCATTAGTTTGAGTCCGCGCTTACGTAGGCTGGTTCTCAAACGCTCCAGCGCTTCATCGCCGCCCAAATCCGGATGCACTTTGTAGTTTGCGATAGCAAAGCCTGAGCCGGCAATATCTTCTTCGCTAAGATCCGGTAGCGTATTTTCGAAATCGCGCCGGAAATCCGGGTTTTCACGCGAAACCTTTCGCGCCAGTTCACCCGTGCACCATACACTTAACAGCCATATCCAGTCAAAACCCATTTCCGCAAGACGGTCAAGTTCAGTGTCAGGTATATCATCCAGCGTAGCCTGCCGGCTTAATTGCGCTGACAATTCAGTAAGCCAAACTCTTGTATTAACCTGGTAAAGTGATGGGTAGCGCGGTTGGTTCATTTTACGTTTTGAGGAATTTATCTATGCTTCCTATTCTAAACAAAGTAATCCTTATATACAACCAGCTTAAATTTATCACAGCGGCATCTATATGATTTTTGCTTGCTGCGGAAAAAATTA
>DASUFG010000258.1:0-5748 GCA_036274715.1 Agriterribacter sp. | reverse complement strand
TAAATGCATTCATTAAAGATTTCCCTGATCGTTTTATACAGTGCGGCATTGCGGAGGCTAATATGATCGGAATAGCTGCAGGGCTCACTATTGGTGGCAAAATTCCTTTCACCACTACATTTGCCAACTTTTCTACAGGCAGGGTGTACGACCAGATCCGCCAGTCTGTAGCCTATTCAGGAAAAAATGTAAAAATTTGTGCGTCGCATGCAGGGCTTACTTTAGGAGAAGATGGCGCAACACACCAGATACTGGAAGACATAGGCATGATGAAAATGGTGCCAGGTATGACTGTAATTGTACCTTGCGATTATAACCAAACCAAAGCAGCAACCCTTGCTATTGCAGACTATGTGGGTCCTGTATACCTCCGCTTTGGCAGACCAGTGTGGCCCATATTTACAAAAGCCGAAGAAAAATTTGAGATTGGCAATGCTCAGTATTTTTCCAAAGGAACCGATGTTGCCATATTTGCCTGCGGGCATATGGTGTGGAAGGCTATAGAAGCAGGCATACAACTCGAGGCAAAAGGAATCAGCACCGAAGTGGTAAATATACATACCATCAAACCTCTTGATGAAGAAGCTATTTTAACCACCTTGCGCAAAACGAAAGCTGCGGTTACCGTAGAGGAACATAACATTATTGGCGGACTTGGTGATGCAATAGGGCAGGTAGCTGCGAAAAATTTCCCTGTTCCCATTGAATACGTGGGTACAAAGGATACATTTGGAGAGAGTGGAAAACCGCTTGAGCTGCTCAAAAAATATGGTCTTGATACGCCAGACATCATTTCAGCTGCGGAAAAAGTGCTGAAACGTAAATAACGCCCCTAAAACCGCCTGCGTTATGTCTACTAACCGCGCTGATGATCTTGTGTTGTTACAAGAGTTTCGAGACCCGTTCACAAAAGAAAAGGCTTTTACTTCTATTGTAAAAAAATACCAGGAAAAACTCTACTGGCATATCCGGCGCATGGTTATTCATCATGAAGATGCCAATGATGTTTTACAAAACGTATTTATTAAGGTATGGAATGGCCTTAGCAATTTCCGGGAAGATGCCCAGCTTTATACCTGGCTTTACCGGATCGCTACCAATGAATCACTTACCTATTTAGAACTTCAAAAGAAAAAACCATCAGTTTCTATTGACAATGAGGAAACTAATCAGCTAAAATCTGAGAAAGATTTCGACGCCAATAGAATCGAATGGAAACTGCAAGTAGCTATTCAACAACTTCCTGAAAAACAACGAATTGTGTTCAATTTAAGATATTATGATGAAATGCCTTATGAAAAAATGAGCAGGGTACTGGATACTTCGGAAGGTGCACTGAAAGCCAGTTATCATCATGCAGTGAAAAAGATTGAAGACTTTATTCTCAATCATTAAACCTTCTATCTATAACTTAGTCTTAACACTTAATGAAACCCGATTCAGACATAGAAAAAGAGTTGAAGGAAATCAGCCAGATACTACCGGGAATGAATAAAGTTCATCCTTTTCAAGTATCAACCGGCTATTTTGAACACTTGCCGGAGGCGATATTGAAGTGTATAAAAGAAAGGAAAGAAGAACCGGCTATTTCCCGCGATGAAGAAATCAGTCAGTTGTCGCCACTTATCGCCTCGTTAAAAGATAAAACTACGTTTACCCTGCCGACAGGCTATTTCAACGATTTTACTACGCAGATTTTGGAAAAGATTGCTGAGCCCAAAACGGAAGCCTCGGTATACCAAATGCATAGCAAGCCCACGACAAAAAGAAAATGGATGAAATACGCCATTGCGGCTGCTCTTGCTGGAGTTGTAGTGCTTAGCCTTCCCCGTTTATGGAAAGCCAACACCAATGCGCCTGTTTCTACTATTTTACCGATTGAACGCCGGTCTGTGGCAGGCCATTTACCTGAAATTTCGGACAGCGATTTAACAGGTTACCTTTCTAATATACCTGGCGATGATGAATTTCTTTTAGAAAACATTGATACAGAAGCAGATGATATTGTTTTTTTAAATTTAGATGATGCCACTCTTGGAAACATGTTGAAAGAAATCCCAGACGATGCACTTATAAACTATGCCAACGGTAATTTTGATAAACAGCTATAACGCCCTGGAATCAGGTATTTATTCATCTAATTTTTAGAAATTTTGCTTACCCGTCTTATAAAAAAAATTAATACCTTCTCCCGTGAAAATAAAAATTTTACTTTTTGGAATAATCGCATTTGCTACTCTTAATGTGAAGGGGCAGGGCTCCCCTGACAGCGGAAATGCGAGAGAAAAAATAAAAATGCTTGAAATTGGATATCTCACCAGGCAATTGCAACTCACGACTGAAGAAGCAGAAAAATTTTGGCCACTCTTTAACAAATACCGCAGGGAAATAAGAGTTGTTGTCCTTGATGATAATATTACCGATGACCTCGAACGGCAACAGAAAGTATTAGATATCCGCAAGAAATACCGGAAAGATTTTAGCAATGTGCTGGGCGAGGAGAGAGGGAAAAAAGTGTATGAAGCGGAGGACAGGTTCAAAATGATGGTACGCAGAGAAGTCCAACAACGGGCGAAAGCCAGACGGAACGGGGTCCAACAGTCCGAAGACTTTAAATGATTTTTTATTCACGGAATAATTACCTAATTTTAACTTGGTGTTTTTCATAGGTTAGCAACGGCTGGCTCTGTCTAGGGCTAGCCTTCTTTTTTTGCGCCCGGTTATCGCGCCCCATTAATAAGATTTTGACCAGCCGATTCGATTTTTAGCGCCAGGTAGCCGGTTTATCCCTTAAGATTTTATCGATATTATCGACGAGGTCTTCGGCAAGGTCATAGGCACACTGCATCTCAGATTCATTATTTACAGGCGTATACAAAGCAATTTCGCACTGTTGGTTAAGCAGTTGGAATTGTGAAATAATAATATCATCAAATCCTTTTGCCTTCAATTCAAGCACTATATCTTTTTTATTGATATTGGAGTAGTGATCAGGAATCTGCAATTTTTCTTTCATGAAGTTCAATAACGCTTTATCTAATTCAGCATAGAAACTCTTGTCATTTTGTTGGATAAGCATTAACCGGGCATTAAAAAAAGGATTAGACAAAAACGCCGGCTGAATCTCGGTTTGCGCATTTTGTACGGTAGCTTTTTTTTGATCACGTTCTTCATTTGCAGTCAAAACCGGCCCGTTGCCGGAGGATCGGATAAACCGGTATAAAAGGAAGCCAAATAATAACAGGAGCACCACTGCCACTATCATTACCCACAACCTGCTGACTGATGATGGTGGATAGTCGTAATCTGTTGCAATGCCAAGAGCCATACTATTTTTTTGCACAACAGGCAATGCATGAATAACAATTGAATCTGTTTTTTCGACCTGATAATGATTGCTTTCAGGATTGAAATATGAAAATTCAAAAGGGGCAATAGTTATCTTACCTACATGCTTAGGCATAACCGTATAAGTAAACGTTTTATAACCGCACATAGGAACAGCGCTTTTTAGAAAATCTTCTTTTACAGTCGGCGTATACACTTCAATATCGTGAGGCCAATGAATATCCGGGGCATTAATAATTCCAAGATTGCCTTCGCCCTTTATAATTACCTTAACCGTGGCTGCATCATTCAATGCAATTTCATTTTTGTCAATGGTTGCTTCAATACTAAATTTTCCAACTGCGCCGTCAAAAGAAACAGGCTTTGCAGCCAGCGGCAGGGCCTTTACCTCCACCCTTAATGGAATGCATTTAATATTTACATGCTCCGTTACAACAGCTTTGTTAGAAACATTATCCATCTCAAAAGAACGCAATAATTCAGGCAAATGCTCCCCCCTGTCTTTAAGTGCTTCGTCAGCTCTCAAGAAAGTGATGGAGTTCTCTACTTCGGCACAGTCCAGTTCAAGGACTCCCGACTGGAGCGGAAAAAGTTGAGATTTCCGTATAAGATAAACATTGAAATCTTTGCCATTCAATGTTTCAATGGTGGAGGGCATTGCAGATGGATCAGCCATATCATATACACTAAAGCCATTAAAAGAGGGTCTCCTCGCTACTTTAGATTCAGAATGCAGCCGGGTATATAACTTATATGTTGCTACAACCGGCTCGCCTTCAAAACAGCTTTTTTTGCTTACATCCACTTTTATAAAAAGGTTTTCCCTGATCTTGCTATGAATGTCCTCTCCCTCCCGGAGAATATAGTCGCTGTAAAGATTCGTAGGAAAAATATGGTTAGACTGCTGACTTTGAAAATTATATTGATTAGTGCCAGCTTTTGTTTGCCCAACTTTAAACCTGATAGTATTGAAAACAAAGCGCCGGTGATCGATTTTAGCGGAAGCTCCGGAAAGCGAATAGTTACCTGCCTCCTGCGGTTGTAAAGTATATACAAATGAAACGTAGTTGGTAACTATTCCGTTAATAGCGGAAGAACCCGCCACATGCATGGGTCCCGCAACCACCCGGCAACCTTTGAAATCGGGTGGAATAAACTGCTGCACCTGACCTGCATTCTCGATATTAAACTGGATCCTTATTAATTCATCCTGCTGTACAATATCCTTGTCAGCAGATGCAATAGCTTTTACCTGTCCGTAACCTTGTTGAAATGACAAATGAAAAAGGAATAACAGGAATGCAATTTGAAGTAAATATTTTCCGATACGTTTCATTTTTTATTTTCGCCTCCTTTCCACCCAACATCAACCTGACAAATGTAGCATTTGGTGCTAAGAGCCCGAAAAAAAAAAGCGGTTAAAGTTGCGTTAAATCCCCTTCCTTCACCCGCATGCAAATTGGCTATATTGTTTACCAGTACACATAATTCAAAGTAATCTGAACCAGGATTTTTCTTAAAAAGATTTCGTTTACCTGCAAGAACTTACATCAAACAATGTTTTTAGTATCTTGTTCCACTATTTATTTATTCAAATTACAATCATTGCCCTCATGTTACTTCTTGGTATCGACGTAGGCACTTCATCCGTAAAGGTATCCGTAATAAATGCTTCGGACACCCATGTCATTGCCTCTGCACAATATCCTGAAACAGAAGCTGATATTATTTCACAACACCCCGGTTGGGCCGAGCAGCATCCGGAGAGTTGGTGGCAATATACCATGCAGGCCATACAAAAACTAAATGCCACCGGCAAATACGATCCTAAAAATATTGCAGCGGTAGGAATTGCTTACCAGATGCACGGGTTGGTAATCGTTGACAAAAATAAAAAGATACTCCGTCCATCCATTATTTGGTGCGATAGCCGCGCTGTAGAAACCGGAAACAAAGCGTTTGACGAAATGGGAGCCGCTTATTGCCAGCAGCACCTCTTGAACTCACCAGGCAATTTTACAGCTTCTAAATTAGCCTGGGTAAAGCAACACGAGCCTGATATTTTTGAGAAAGTAGATAAAATGATGCTACCGGGCGATTTTATTGCGATGCAATTAACCGGTGAAATAACCACCTCCCCGTCTGCATTGTCGGAAGGTATTCTATGGGACTTCCAGTCCAATATGGTTGCGGATAAGGTAATGCATTATTTCGGGTTTCCACACACCGTAATCCCACCAATACAGCCTGCATTTTCTGTTCACGGAGCCATCACTAATGCGGCAGCGGACACACTAGGTTTGACCGCGGGTACACCCGTGACCTATAAAGCGGGTGATCAGCCCAACAATGCCTTGTCGTTAAACGTAATGAATCCCGGAGAAATAGCTGCTACTGCAG
>DASUFG010000257.1:0-2171 GCA_036274715.1 Agriterribacter sp. | reverse complement strand
GTCAGTCTGAAACCTAAATTTATCAATCAGCCAGGGCTGGCAACGGGTTTTGGCAGCTTTGCTTTCCACCCGGAATTTTCAAAAAATGGTCTCTTATACACAACGCACGCAGAACCGCCCGCATCTGCGAAAGCTGATTTTTCCTACCCGGATTCTATTCCGGTTTTGCTACAATGGGTGCTGACTGAATGGAAAACAGATCCGACAGCCTTTCCTTTTTCAGGAACAGGTAGGGAAATTTTGCGCGTCGATATGCCTACAGCTATCCATGGAATGCAGGAGATCACTTTCAACCGGTTCGCAAAGCCAGGTGATAAAGAACACGGCTTACTATATATAGGTATCGGCGACGGAGGCAGCGCTGAAATAGGACACGCCCTGGTGTCGCCAATACCGGATAAGATATGGGGTAGCATTGTCCGGATAGATCCCTCAGGCAGCAATAGCAACAATCGTAAATATGGAATTCCTGAAAGCAATCCTTTTTATAAAAATGAAAATGGAAAAAGCGTCCCGGAAATTTATGCCTGGGGCTTTAGAAACCCTCATCGTATCAGCTGGAGTAAATCGGGACAGTTGCTTGCTGTAAATATTGGCGAGCATAATATTGAAGCTTTGAACCTAATTAAAGCCGGTAATTTTTATGGCTGGCCGATCAGGGAAGGAACTTTTCTTGAACGCTTTTTTTATAATACTGGCAAAATCTATCCCCTTCCCGGCAACGATTCAATTTATCGTGTTACCTATCCGGTTGCTCAATTTGACCATGACGAGGGAGTGGCTATTTCGGGTGGGTTTGAATATCGGGGAACTGCTATACCGCAACTTGCCGGAAAGTATTTGTTTGGTGACATCGCATCAGGCAAATTATTTTATGTAAATATGAAAGACCTGCGGTTAGGAAAACAAGCTACAATCAAGAAATGGAATATTTCATTTAAGGGAGTGCCAACGACATTGGTCCAGCTTTGTGGGAAAGACCGTGTTGAAATGAGATTTGGTATGGATGGCAAAGGAGAATTATATCTCCTGACGAAGGCAGATGGCAAAGTATACAAACTGGCATCCGCCACAACTAAACGGTAAGATTTGTTTATTCATTTGTTCGGCGAAAAATTTTTTACAGGAAGTAAATAAGAAATCAACGAGAATGAAAGATCCATCTGGAATGGCGGTAACAGATTCATCTTCGCTTACTACAATGCAGCAGCTTTTGCGACTTCCTGTGCTGGTTGCAGCGTTGGGATATTTGGTGGACATGTATGACTTGTTTCTTTTCAGCATTGTAAGAGTTCCAAGCCTGAGGTCATTGAATCTGTCGGGCGATAGCATTCTGAAGAATGGAATCATGCTGCTTAACCTTCAAATGGCCGGCTTGCTTACCGGCGGCATAGTCTGGGGTATTATCGGGGACAAGAAAGGAAGACTATCCGTTTTATTCGGTTCCATTTTAATTTATTCCATAGCAAATATTGCCAATGGATTTGTTGCAAACATCAATCAATACGCAATACTAAGGTTCATTGCAGGTTTTGGCCTTGCGGGAGAGTTGGGGGCAGGCATAACATTGGTTACAGAAATTCTACCCAAAAGAATTCGTGGCTATGGAACGACATTGGTAGCCACGATGGGTGTTCTGGGTGCATTACTTGCTTACGTAGTATCGTACGTTTTTGAATGGAGAGCTTCATACATCATTGGAGGGTGCCTGGGATTAATGCTGATGATTGCGCGTCTGAGAGTTTTTGAATCGGGCATCTTTTTGAAATTAAAAGAGGCAAATACCAAACGGGGCGATATACGCATGCTGTTTAATACGAAATCCCGGTTCATCAAATACATCAGTAGTATTGTTATTGGTATGCCCATTTGGTTTGTGACCGGAATTTTGATCACCTTCTCTCCGGAGTTTGGACAGGCAATGGGTCTCAATCAGCCCGTTGATGCAGGTAAAGCCGTCCTTTTTACGTTTGCCGCCCAGGTTGCCGGAAACATTACAAGCGGTTCTTTCAGCCAATACCTTCAAAGCAGGAAAAAAGTGATTCTCTTGTTTATGGTATTGTCTTTTGTGTTTGTTTTGATCTATTTACTTGCACCATTTAAAAATGCCACATTGTTCTATTTAGTATGTGCCTGTCTTGGGTTTTGCAGTGGTTATTGGACGTTATTCA
>DASUFG010000256.1:0-12563 GCA_036274715.1 Agriterribacter sp. | reverse complement strand
GGAAAAAATATTATGGGATCGGGCTTCAACCTTGATATGCACCTGCACACCGGTGTAGGAAGATATATGTGTGGCGAAGAAACGGCTTTGTTAAATGCACTTGAAGGCAAACGCGCCACACCGAGGGCTAAACCCCCTTTTCCGCAAGTGAGTGGACTATTTGGAAAACCTACCATTGTTAATAATGTGGAAACGCTTTGTTGTATCCCCCATATCGTAAATAACGGAGCCGATTGGTTCCGAAGCTTAAGTTACAGCGACGACGGCGGAACAAAAATATATGGAGTAAGCGGCAAAGTTAACAAGCCCGGTGCCTGGGAACTCCCCATGGGCGTAACCATGCGCGAATTAATTGAAGAACACGCAGGAGGCATGAAAAAAGGATATCATCTGAAAGGGGTTTTACCTGGAGGCGCTTCCACCGATTTTTTGACGGATCAGCACATGGATATTAAAATGGATTTTAAATCCGTGGCTGCTGCCGGTAGCCGCTTAGGTACCGGTACCATGGTGGTGATGGATGATGCTACCTGCCCCGTTGGCTTTGTGCATAACCTCCAGCACTTTTTTGCACAGGAAAGCTGCGGCTGGTGTACACCCTGCAGAGAAGGATTGCCCTGGGTTGAAAAAATATTGTTGGCTCTTGAAAAAGGAGAGGGCAAAGATGAAGATATAGACCTGTTGCAAATGCATACACAATTGCTTGGACCGGGTAATACTTTTTGTGCGCTTGCTCCCGGAGCAATGGAACCGTTGCAAAGTGCCATTAAATATTTCAGGGAAGATTTCGAAAGACATATCAGGGAAAAAAAATGTCCCTATTAATAATACGGCTCATGCCTACTATTTATATCGATAACAAGCCATACGAAGTTAAAGCAGGTAAAAACCTGCTGGAGGCCAGCCTAAGCCTTGGCTTCGACCTCCCCTATTTTTGCTGGCATCCTGCTATGGGAAGCGTAGGCGCCTGCAGGCAATGTGCAGTGAAAGTATTCAAGGATGAGCAGGATAACAACGGAAAAATCGTAATGAGCTGCATGGAAAATGTGAAGGATGGATTGCGATTCTCTATTACCGACGTATCCGCCAAGGCTTTCAGGGCACAGGTAATTGAATGGCTGATGACAAATCACCCGCACGATTGCCCCGTTTGTGATGAAGGCGGCAGTTGCCATTTGCAGGATATGACCGTAATGACCGGGCACGACTACCGGCGCTTTGAATTCAAAAAACGAACCTATACCAATCAATACCTCGGTCCACTGATACATCACGAAATGAACCGCTGTATTCAGTGCTACCGCTGCGTACGGTTTTACCGCGATTACGCCGGCGGCGACGATCTGAATGTATTTGGCGCACACGATCATGTATATTTTGGAAGAGAACAGGATGGAGTATTGCAAAGCCCATTCAGTGGTAATCTTGCCGAAGTATGCCCCACAGGCGTGTTTACTGATAAAACATTAAAAAAACATTACACCCGCAAATGGGATCTGACCGCTGCCCCTTCTGTTTGCCAGCATTGCAGTTTGGGATGCAATATTATTGCCGGTGAACGCTATGGCAAATTACGGTCTGTTGTAAATCGCTACAACAGCGATGTGAATGGTTATTTTCTTTGTGATAAAGGAAGGTTCGGTTACGAGTTTGTAAATAGCATCAACCGAGTACAAAAACCTATTCTCCGCAACCATGTTATAGAAGCGGTGGATGAAGGGACTTTATTACGCCGTTTAAAAGAGCTACTTGATGTTCCCACTGTAATTGGTATTGGTTCACCACGGGCCTCTATGGAAAGCAACTTTTCATTGATGCAACTGGTAGGGGAAGAAAATTTTTACCAGGGCGTTACCGACGATATGGCCTACCTGCAACGCCGCATCATTAAGCTGTTACAATCGGATAAAGTGAAAAGCGCCTCGCTTAAAAACATTGAAGATGCAGACGCCGTATTAATTATGGGAGAAGATGTGTGGAATACAGCCCCTGTTATGGCTTTGGCGATTCGTCAATCAGTGATGAAAACTGCGGCTTCAGATGCAACACAGCAAACCTCTTTATCTGCCTGGCATGATGCCGCAATTAAGGAATATGTACAGGAAAAGAAAGGATTCCTCGCTAATATTACTATGCTCCCATCTCCGCTGGATGAAATTTGCACCGTTACCGAACGAAGCGCACCGGACAATTTAGCCCGCATGGGTTTTGCAATAGCTCATTTTCTGAACCCTGCTATAGGGCTTCCTTCCAAAATGGAAGAAAAGGATATTGCAGTTGCAAAAAAGGTCGCTGATGCTTTACAAAAATCTAAGCATCCTGTTATTATCAGTGGTACTTCCTGTTACAGCGAGGCAATCATTAAAGCAGCCTTCAATGTTGCCTGCTCACTAGGCAATGCAGAGCGAAAAGCCGGAATTGCTTTTGTGCTTGATGAATGCAACAGCATGGGCCTGGCACTAATGCAATCTTCCTCATTTGACAGTGCTTTGAACAGGGTAAAAGAAGATAATAATTGCACTGTTATCGTAGCAGAAAATGATTTATACCGGTTTGCCCCGGCTGCTAAAGTTAATCAGTTCATTTCGCTTTGCAAAAACCTGGTGGTGCTGGATGCTTTACACAACCGGACTACCGAAAAGGCGCAGGTGTTGTTACCTGCCGCCACTTTTGCAGAAGGCGATGGCACTTTGGTAAACAACGAAGGCAGGGCCCAACATTTTTACCAGGTATTCATGCCGGTCAATTCCCTTATCAGGGAAAGCTGGAGGTGGCTTGAAAAGATGAAGGAATTCAGGGGAGACATTGGCAATGCTGCACAAATACATCCGGATGAGTTGTTGGTTTCGCTTGAAACAACACTACCACAATTTAAAAATATTGCCCATGCAATGCCACCGCATAGCTTTCGTATCAATGGACAACTTATTCCGCGTGAACCACACCGCTATAGCGGCCGCACGGCAATGCAGGCAGATGTTGCTGTAAGTGAACCCAAACCTTTACAAGATGAGGACTCTTCTCTTAGCTATACCATGGAGGGATATAGTGGTATGCCCCCTTCTTCTATGATCCCATATTTCTGGTCACCAGGTTGGAACTCGGTTCAGTCAGTTAACAAATATCAACAGGAGCCTGGTGGTGAGTTATTAGGAAAAGAACCAGGCGTTTGTTTATTCAATGACAAAAAAGATGAGATACAACATTGGTTCAAAGATTATCCCGAAGCCTTTGTTCCTGTGTCCGACAAATATTTGCTATTACCGCAATACCATCTTTTTGGTTCTGCGGAGCAAAGCATTTACACGAAAGAACTGGAGGAATTTGTTCCCGAACCTTATATTATTTTGTCAAAAAAAGATGCCGACTATTTAGGCGTAGCAAATGGAACCCCCATTACTATTGAAAAAAGAGATTTGAAATATACGCTACCACTAAAAATTAAAGAGGAACTAAATAATGGAATTGTACTGGTTCCTGCGGGATACCAGGGAACACCAGCTTTACCATGGGCGTCATGGGTTAAAATTACGGTATGACGGTTATGCAACATATCTGGGTTGTGCTTGGCGTACTATTCGTATTACTGAATATTGCCGCTGGCCTTATCTGGGTGGAGCGCAGGTTGCTGGCGCTTTGGCAGGATAGGCTTGGCCCTAACCGTGCGGGTCCATTAGGAATACTGATTGTTCTTGCCGATACACTAAAGTTATTTTTTAAGGAAGACTGGATCCCCCCCTTCGCCGATAAGTGGGTTTTCATATTAGCACCAGCTATCGTAGTAGGAAGTGTGTTACTGAGTTTCGTCATCATTCCATTCGCGCCAGGCATAGTGGTTGCCGACCTCAATATTGGTTTGCTTTTTTTCCTGGCTATGTCTTCTATAGGTGTGTACAGTATCGTGCTGGGAGGATGGGCTTCCAATAACAAATATGCATTGCTTGGGGCCTTACGTGGCGCTTCGCAGATGATCGCCTACGAAGTTTTTATGGGATTGTCGTTGATGGGTGTCGTAATGCTTTCCGGCTCTTTTAATATGGGCGAAATTGTAGAAGCCCAACGCGGTATGTGGTTTATTGTAACACAACCCATAGGATTTATTGTGTTCTTTATTGCGGGAATAGCCGAAACCCACCGCTTACCCTTTGATATTCCCGAAGCCGAAAGCGAATTGATCGCCGGCTATCACGCGGAATATTCAGGAATGAAATTCGGAATGTTTTTTATTGGCGAATACCTTGGCATTACCCTCATCTCAGCAATGATGGTAGCCCTGTTTTTCGGAGGGTGGCTGGGACCGTCCTTTCTGCCACCGCTGGCATGGTTCGCATTAAAAACATTTTTCTTTATTGGCGTATTCATATTGCTCCGGGCTTCGTTGCCCCGGCCGCGGTACGATCAACTGATTGAATATGGATGGAAAATATTGTTACCATTGGTACTGGCGAACTTAATGATTACAGGCGCCATTGCGTTGTGGTTGCGGGGAAGCTGAAAATATGAAAATGCGGAGATGCGGGAAATGTGAGAATGAAGAAGGTTATATTGATAGATAAAGATAAATCATAAAAAAAATATCTCCTGGCTGTTGCGAAACTGCTATAAAGGAGACGGAGGTAAAATATGTTAAGCAATTTTAGAACGATGTGGCTGGTTTTTTTGCACCTGTTCCATAAAAAAGAAACCATTCAATACCCGGAAGAAAAAATAAAACTACATCCACGCTGGCGGGGACGGATTGTTTTAACCAAAGACCCGGATGGCGGTGAACGTTGCGTGGGTTGTTATTTATGTGCCGTGGCATGCCCGGTTGATTGCATAGCCCTGCAGGCTACAGAAGATGAAGACGGACGCAGGTATCCTGAATTCTTCCGGATCAATTTTTCGAGATGCATTTTCTGCGGCTATTGCGAAGAGGCTTGTCCAACTTATGCTATACAACTTATACCGGATTTTGAAATGGCCGAATACAACCGCCAAAACCTGGTTTTTGAAAAGGAAGACTTATTGATTAATAGCCAGGGAAAATATCCAGGTTATAATTTTTATAAAGTGGCAGGAATGGATGCAGGGGTGAAATCAAAGGGTGGGGGCGAAAATGAGGAACCACCGGTAGACATCAAAAGTTTATTGCCCTAATGATAAGGCCTCAATGTTGAAAGTCTTAAACTGATTCAAAAGAAAAACAACAGATGAAAGAATTATGACCTTGCTGTTTTACATATCATCTTTTGTGGCCATTATAGCAACCCTGTTGGCCATTACCCGTTATCATCCGGTACATGCATTATTATACCTGGTTGCTTCTTTCCTGGCAGCCGCAATGATCTTCCTGTCACTCGGCTCCCCTTTTATCGCGGTGCTTGAAGTAATTGTATATGCCGGCGCCATTATCGTGTTGTTCATTTTTGTAGTGATGATGCTGAACCTGGGTAAAGACACCGCGTTCAGGGAAAAAAACTGGCTTCAACCCAAAATATGGATTGGACCATCATTATTGGTTTTGGTACTATTGGCAGAACTGATTGTATTGCTCATAAAAGGAATAGATGCGCCCATGGAAATTACCGTGGTGGATCCAAGAAAAGTGTCATTGTCGCTATTTGGCGGGTATATCATTGCATTAGAAATGATTGGCTTTTTGCTGATGGCAGGTATCGTTGGCGCAGCCCATATCGGCAAACAAAAGGCAAAAACGCTTCACCGCTTTTTGCAGGAAGAAGCAACTTAAAAATGGGGAATAGTGGAAATAAAAGGTTCACGTGATGAAACAAACCATAAACTACAAACTATAAACCAGCAATGAATCACGTCAATGCTCATACGGTTTTAATAGTGGCAGCAGTGCTTTTTGTGTTAGGGTTGATTGGTACGTTAACACGAAAGAATGTGATTTTCATGCTCATCTCGGTGGAGGTTATGCTAAACGCGGCCGGTTTGGCTTTTGTGGCGGCCGGTGCCAAATGGCAACAGCCAGACGGGCAGGTGATGTTCTTATTTATCCTGGCAATGGCCGCAGCTGAAGTGTCGATAGGATTGGCATTGGTACTGCAAATTCAGCATCAAAATAAAACATTGGATGTAGGAGATTTAAGAGCATTGAGAGATGAAGATATTAATGAGTGATAAAAAGAAAATCTGTGACCCCCTTGAAACGGGTAAATAAGTAGATTTTAGATATTAATGGTTGAGCAATTTGTTTAACGCATAACGGAAGTTGCATGCATCAGTATTTGTATCTTATACCGGCACTACCGCTCCTCGGATTTCTGATCTTATCCCTGGCAGGCCGGCATTTGAGCAGGAGCGTCATCGCATGGGTTGGTGCAGGCTCCGTATGCACCGCAGCGCTCATTACTATGGGATTGGGCATCGGCTTTCTTCAAACCCCACCAGCCAACGGCGTTTACACGCAATTATTATGGAACTGGTTCAGCGTAAACCGGTTATCTGTATCGGTTAGTTTAAGTGTGGATGCGTTGTCACTCATTTTCATTTTCATTATCACATTTGTGGGTGCACTCATTCATATTTATTCTACAGCTTTCATGCAAAACGACCGGGACTATGCCCGCTTTTTCGCTTCCATGAATTTGTTTGTATGCTCTATGCTCATACTGGTAATGGCCGATAACCTTGTGCTTTTATATTTAGGATGGGAGGGTGTAGGACTTTGCAGCTATTTGCTCATTGGCTTCTGGTACGAAACGCCAGCTAATTGTCATGCTGCCAATAAAGCCTTCTTTATTACCCGCATCGGCGACACGGCAATGGCCGTAGGACTATTCTTTTTGTTTAAGGAAATAGGCACCTTGCAAATTCCGCAAATCCTTATTGAGGTTCCTCAGCATTTTGCCAATGGAGCAAACAATGGAACTCTTATCGCTATTTTATTATTGGCAGGTGGCATAGGTAAATCTGCTCAACTGCCATTACAGACCTGGTTACCCGATGCTATGGCCGGGCCTTCGCCGGTAAGCGCATTGATACATGCCGCGACGATGGTTACTGCAGGGGTTTATCTTATTGCTCGGCTGCATGTGTTGTTCGAGTTTTCACCGCTTGCAATGAGTATCATTGCAGTTATTGGGGCGCTTACTTTATTTATGGCGGGCTGCAGTGCGATGGTGCAAACCGATATTAAAAGAATTCTTGCGTACTCCACAATCAGCCAGATTGGGTATATGTTCCTCGCATTGGGAATAGGTGCGTGGAGCGCCGCTATATTTCATTTCTTCACACACGCATTTTTTAAAGCGCTGCTCTTCCTTGCTGCGGGTGCGGTAATCGAATCACTCCATCATGAGCATAATATTTTTAAAATGGGGGGATTAAAAAACAGCATGCGCACCGTATTTCTCACTTTCCTCGCCGGTGCGGCATCACTAGCAGCTTTACCGCTAGTAACCGCGGGCTTTTTCAGCAAAGACCCTATATTATGGTATGCATGGAGCGCAGAAAACGGCAATGCGTTTTTGTGGCTCCTCGCCATTGCAGGCGCTTTTATAACTGCATTCTATAGCACCCGCCTAATGCTGGTGGTATTCTGGGGTGAAATGAAAACACAGATTACGGAGCGCCCAGGTAAACGCATGGTGCTGCCGCTTATTATTTTAGCTGTTATTGCTGTTGCAGGCGGATTCATCGAATGGCCGCATAACTTAATGCACCTAACCTTGTTTTCGGAACAGGTACAGAAAGTGCTACCCGCCGTGGTACTCAAAGAAAATCTTCCGTCAGAATTCATCTTTCAGGGAATTGCCGTGCTGGTAACATTGGGCGGCGTGTATATGGCCTATGTATTGTATTACCAGGAAAAAGTGACACTCGAAAAATGGAGGCAATCTCCAGCTATGCTCTCTATCAGAAATTTTCTTTTACATGGATGGGCTTTTGATGAATTGTATGATACCGTGTTTGTGCAGCCTTTCCTCTTCATTACCCGAATCAATAAAAAAGACATATTTGACCAGCTGTATAATGGCATCGCGCAGTTGAATGTTACGTTAAGCCGCCTGTTATCTATTACTCAAAATGGTTCATTGCGTTGGTATATAGCAGGTGTGCTCATTGGTATTTTATTCATTATAACCATGCAATTACTATGATACTGGTATGGATAATAGCTCTATTGCTCATCGGTGGGTTGTTAAGCTGGTTTGCTGCACAGTGGAATAAACATTTGGCAAAATGGATAGCCTTAGGCTGCACCGTTGCCGGGTTGATCTTGGTTTCGTGGTTATGTATGCATTATAAAGATGCAGCTCCCGCCGGCAGCACATGGTTTATTGATTACAAAACCAACTGGATACCGGCATTCGGCATAGGCTTTCATTTGGCCCTTGATGGGCTCAGTCTCGTGCTGTTGCTACTTACTTTTTTTCTTGGCACACTGGCGGTGCTTTGTTCCTGGACTGAGATTAAAGAAAAGCAGGGCTTTTATTTCTTTAACCTGCTGTGGACCCTGGCCGGCATCTGTGGAGTTTTTGTAGCGATGGATCTGTTCCTGTTTTATTTCTTCTGGGAGGTAATGCTCGTGCCCATGTATTTTTTGATTTCTATATGGGGTGATACCAACCGCAGGTATGCCTCTTATAAGTTTTTTATTTTTACCCAGGCTGGCGGTTTATTAATGCTACTGTCTATCCTGGCTTTATACTTTATTCATGCACAACAAACCGGCATCTATTCTTTCGACTATTTTGACCTGCTCCATACTGCTCCAGAAGCGGCTACTGCAAAATGGATCATGATGGGGTTTCTGATCGCCTTTATCATCAAGCTTCCGGTAGTGCCTTTCCACAACTGGCTACCCGATGCGCATAGCGAAGCGCCTACTGCCGGCAGTTTGATACTGGCCGGATTGCTGCTAAAAACCGGCGCTTATGGTATCATCCGTTTTGTGATTACCTTATTTCCCCAGCAGGCACAGGAAATAGCATGGTGGGCGATGTTGTTTGCCGCAATAGGAATTATATATGGCGCTTTCCTCGCTTTTGCACAAACGGATCTCAAACGGCTGATCGCTTATACATCGGTTAGCCATATGGGATTTGTGCTGTTGGGTGTTTTTGCTTTTAACGAAATAGCGATGCAGGGCGTGGTGCTGCAGATCATTACCCATGGAATAAGTACAGGCGCTTTATTTGTGATGGCCGGAGCTTTGAAAGAGCGTTTACATACCCGGGATATTAACCAGATGGGTGGTTTATGGGCAGCGATGCCAACAATGGGCGGAGTAGCTCTGGTGTTTACTATGGCATCCCTGGGTTTGCCGGTACTGGGCAATTTTATTGCAGAGTTCCTGGTTTTGATTGGCGCATTTTCAGCGAATGCTACGCTAACCGTTATAGCCACCCTTGGGCTGATTTTCTCCGCCTTTTATGCATTACGCATGATGCAAAAAGTATTTTTTGGACCAGCTAAACCGGTTTCGCCTATAAAAGATATGAGTGCAAGGGAAATGCTGATGATGGCAGCGCTAACCATCAGTATTATTGTTTTAGGTTTATTTCCGCAACCGGTGATGGATGTGGTTAGAGGCGTTGTGCAAAACCTGGTAGCGATGAAAAAATAAACAGTTGACAGAAATCTATTAAACGGCATAGACATAGCATTTACGATATGAATGAACTCGAACTACAGGCACTTCTTCCCTTCATGGTACTGGCAGCAGCCTCCGTGGTAGTGATACTACTCATTGCTTTTCGCATGAGCCATACCGTTATACAGGTAGTGGGGTTCCTGATGGCCTGCCTCGTCATTTTTTCCATGTGGTATGTGAAAGACACGCTACCCCGTGAAGTGCCACCCCTGTTTATCGTGGATGGTTTTGGCGCCCTGTTTACCGGTATCATCATTTTTTCTATGATGGTAGTGGGCTTATTTTCCTATATCTATTTTGAAGAGCGGGAAGAAAACCCCAAAGAATATTATATCCTCCTATTCCTCGCCACCCTGGGCGCCGCCCTGTTAACCATCAGCAGGCATTTTATTTCGCTTTTTATAGCGCTTGAAATATTAAGTGTGAGTTTATATGCGCTCATCGCCTACCTGCGTAACCGCAATAATGCTGTGGAAGCAGGCATTAAATACCTGGTACTGGCAGCGGTTTCTTCCGCATTCCTGCTTTTCGGAATGGCATTGATATATATGGATACCGGCAGCATGGAATTTACTGCCATCGCTCAAAAAACAACCTCGTCCAATCCCTCCGTTTTATTCCTGGTGGGTTTTGGCATTATGCTCGTAGCCATTGGCTTTAAGCTGGCATTGGTTCCTTTTCATTTTTGGGCGGCCGATGTGTACCAGGGGGCACCATCGCCCGTGGGCGCCTTTATTGCCACGATCTCGAAAATTGGCGTATTTGCCGTATTGCTCCGTTTTGCCCAAACGGTTAACCTGCAGCATAACTCCCTGGCTATCGCTGTTCTTTCCGCGATTGCCATGGCGTCTATGATAGTGGGAAACCTGCTAGCCCTTCGGCAACAAAATATCAAACGCCTGGTTGCCTATTCTTCTATTGCCCATTTCGGTTACCTGATGGTGGCATTTCTCCCCGGCAATGCAGCGGGGTTAGAAGCGGCAGCCTTTTATCTCATGGCCTATTCAGTAACCCTTTTATCGGTGTTTGGCGTTATTACTATACTGTCCACCCGCGTTAAAGATGCAGAAGGCCTTGCTATTTATAAAGGATTGTTCCATACCCGACCGCTATTGACCTGCGTACTTACCATTTCTCTTTTGTCGCTTGCAGGCATACCCCTCACTGCAGGTTTTGTGGCTAAATTTTTTATATTGGCAGCCGGCGTGCAGCAGCAACTCTGGCTGCCGGTAATTGTATTGGTATTAACAAGCGTAATAGGTTTATATTATTACCTGCGTATTGTCACTACTTTGTTCTCAACCCCTGCACCCGGCACTAACAATACTCCAAAAACACTCCATCCCTTCTTTTATGTTTCTACCTATATCGCACTGGTAGCCATGACGCTTGTATTGTGCTGGTTGGGCGTTTTTCCTCAAGCATTGGTGGATGGGATAAGAGAGTTTTTGCTGATTCATTAAAAAATATTTTCCAATCCGGATGAGTTGCGATTGAGAGAGATGAAACAAAGATGAGAGGTGAGAAGAGAAAGGCACATTTCTTCCCTATCGCTAAACACAAACCTTTTCACCTCTTTTCTTTACACCTTCTTAAAAATCGATGTAGCCGTATGCCCGCCAAAGCCAAATGTATTGTTCAGCACATAGTGTACGGGTTTGATTACGGGCTTGCCCAAAATAATATTAATGCCTTCTGGAATTTTTTCATCCAGGGTTTCTGTATTAATCGTTGCAGGAATGATGTCATTTTTAAGCGATAAGATACTGATGATACTTTCTGCAGCGCCAGCGGCCCCCAGTAAATGACCTGTCATAGACTTGGTGGCACTCACAGCAACGGGTAATTCGCCAAATACGCGCTTAATGCCGTGCAGTTCGCTCATATCACCCAACCCGGTAGATGTAGCATGTGCATTGATGTAGTCGATTTTACCGGCATTGATTTGTGCATCTGCCAATGCCTTTGAGATGCCTAGTGCTGCACCTATACCATCTGGTGGAGTGCCTGTTAAATGATACGCATCTGCGGCCATACCACCACCCACCATTTCCGCATAAACAGGTGCGCCTCTTTTTACCGCGTGATCCCAATCTTCCAGTATCACCGCCCCGGCGCCTTCGCCAATTACAAAACCATCGCGTGTTTTATCAAAAGGACGCGAAGCTCTTTGCGGATCGTCGTTGTTTTTCGATAGCGCTTGCGCCGCGCCAAATCCACCAACTGAAGCACCGGTAATACCTGCTTCTGATCCGCCTGCTATAATAATATTTGCCTTACCAAGACGTATGGTATCAAATGCGCTGATAATTGCGGTATTGGAAGAAGCGCAGGCAGAAACGGTGCAATAGTTTGGCCCATGCAGCTTGTGGCGGATAGAAATAACGCCCGCTGCAATATCAACAATCATTTTAGGAATAAAATAGGGGTTATACCTCGGTGTACCATCGCCCGCATAAAACTCTTTCACCTGTTCTTCAAAAGTAAATATCCCTCCGTTGCCTGAAGCCCATATTACACCTACCTCATAACGCTCTTCCTCACTCATGGCAGTAAAATTGAGTCCTGCATCTTTTATGGCCTGGTCGGCCGCTGCAATGGCATATTGTGTAAAGAGGTCGTACCGCTTTATTTCCTTTTTTTCTATATAGTCTTCCGCTTTGAAATCTTTTACCTCGCAGGCAAACCGGGTTTTAAATTTCGAAGCATCAAATTTTGTTATTGGCCCGGCGCCGCTTTTACCTTCAACAATATGCTGCCAAAACTCATTAACTGAATTACCGAGTGGACTTATTACGCCCATTCCTGTTATGGCTACTCTTTTCATCTGTAAATAATTAGTATTAAATAATGCGAATGAACCTTAGCCTGTTTTATCGATATGCAATAATATTCTTAAATACTGTATTCGCCAATAGTTGCACTTCATGAACAAAAAAATTAGAGAAATCGCCGCAGT
>DASUFG010000255.1:0-8850 GCA_036274715.1 Agriterribacter sp. | reverse complement strand
CTACTCAGAATTTTTCCGCTGGTGCGAATGTGGGAATGATTTTTATGTTTGCTGTTGAACAGGAATATGATGAACTGGATATGGCAATCCGGGCTTTTCAGAATACCATGATGCGTGCCAGGTATTCCAGCATACCCGTGGTGGTAGCCCCACATGCTTTAACATTGGGTGGAGCTTGTGAGTTAAGTTTACATAGCGACAAGGTGTTACCCGCGGCCGAATCTTATATTGGACTGGTAGAATTAGGGGTGGGGCTTATTCCCGGTGGCGGAGGCACCAAAGAATTTGTGCTGCGGGCAGCCGACGAAACGCATGAAGACGAACCTGAAACCATTACTTTAAAAAATCGGTTTCTTACGATCGCTACAGCTAAGGTTTCCACAAGTGCTTACGAGGCGTTTGAATTGGGTATTTTGAGGCAAGGACGTGATGAAGTAATTATTAACCAGGACAGGCGGATAGCTGCCGCTAAAAGCAGTGTAATTGAACTATTTGACAACGGGTATGAAACACCCGTTCAACGTACCGACATCAAAGTGCAGGGGCGTCTTGCTTTGGGCGCATTATACGCAGGTATCAACGGCATGTGGCGGGCCAATTATGCTACAGATCACGACGTAGTGGTAGCCAAAAAATTGGCCTATGTGATGTGTGGGGGTGATTTAACCGAGCCCTCGGCGGTAAGCGAGCAATATTTGCTTGATCTCGAACGGGAAGCATTTCTGAGTCTTTGTGGAGAAAAGAAGACACTTGAACGCATACAAAGTGTGTTAAAAGGCGGGAAACCCATACGGAATTAACCGTATAGCTCCATGAAATCATGCATAATTTTGGGTATACCGTTCAGTTGTATTTGGTTTGACGATTTGAGCTATAAAAACTTTCGTAAGAAGATATAAAGCATGAAAATGAGCAGGAGTATAATAATGGTTGCTCCAACCGGTATGATGAGATCTGGCGTTCTTTTTAATAGTTTTTTTCTGCGCTTAGAAAGTTTCGTAACCAATTTCCTGTTCAACTCATTCATCACCGCCGGAAGTTGGCTTTTATCCTGAACCTGCGAAAGTCCTTCAGCGGCATCGCTGTCAAAATCAGAATCAATCAGCAACTTTTCTATATCGTGCCTTTCCTGGGGCGACAATTTACCGTCGAGGTAGTCGAGCAGCTTTTGCTGGTCTATATCTATTGAATGAGACAATATGTTTAATAAATCATTACTCATATTTTAAACTTGCAGGGAATCATACTTTATTTTCTTTTACTTTCCGCTCCATTATGATTTTTAAATTTCGTTTTCCGTTTTGAATATAGCTTTTAATCTTCGTCATCGAATATCCGGTTAATTCTGCTATTTCGTGATACGATTTTTTTCGAAGGTAAAATAAAGTGATACATTGTTTTTGATCATTATTCAGTTCTTCCAATGCCTCGTTCAACATAGAAAGTGTGGTTTCGTTTTGCTGGTGAAAATGGATGTTATTCTCTTCATCGGGATCGGAGTTGATCATTCTTTCGGTAACTGGCAAAGGCGCTTTTCCCCTACCCCTCAACTGCATGAAACAATAATTGCGGGACACTGTGTACAACCAGCTTTTAAAATGGGTGACGGGGTATTTCTGTAGCTCCGAGATCGCCTTTAAGAAAATTTGTTGCACAGCATCCTTAGCTTCTTCCTCGTTCTTTAAATACTTCATACAAACGCCATACAACAATAGCGTGTATCGTTGCATCAGTTCGCCCAGCCATTCGTTGTTGCCATCAGCGTAGAAATTTTCCAATAAGCCGGCATCAGTTATATGATCGTGTTGAGAAAATATCACATCTGCAAAAATGAAACAGTATATATACTACTATAGATGCAAATTGTTGTTTATTCCATATGCCGGGCAAAAACAAAAAAGAAGCCCGATGGCGTAGGTATTTTTACTCTTTCCGGCTTAGTGTTTTTCAGCAAAATTTTCTTTGTAAAAACGGATGGCCTCATCAATGATATTCAATGCGGTAGCCTTGTCCTGGAATTCGTTAACACTTACGGTTTTGTTTTCCAATTTTTTGTATTCCTCAAAGAACTGCCTTAGTTCACTGAAGAAATGTTTGGGCATCTCTTCAATATTATCAATATAATTTACGCCGGGATCGTTGTTGGCAACAGCAATAATTTTATCATCTGCATCGCCGCTATCAATCATCTGCATTACTCCAATTACTTTAGCCTGTACCAGGCATAAAGGCTGTATACTTACGCTGGATATCACCAATATGTCAAGCGGATCTTTATCGTCGCCATAGGTTTGCGGTATAAAGCCGTAGTTTACCGGGTAATAGAAAGAGGAATAAATTACCCTGTCCAGTTTAAGCAAGCCGCTTGGCTTATCTACTTCATATTTTTGTCTGGATCCCTGGGGTATTTCTATTACCGCGTTTACAATTCTTGGGGAGTGTTCCCCCGGCGCGACGCCATGCCATGGATGGAGTACTGTAAGCATTATATGAGAGATGAATGTTTAAATAGGAAAGATAGTAAAAGCAAACAGTGAATCGGCTATTTTTAATGATTTTATATTGTGGAAATTATCATCTGAGTAGTTTTATGTAAACTGGATGCCCGTAGGTTTATTTGGTTGCAGCGTCAGCTGTAAAGGTATACTTGAAATCAACCCACCATTCTCCATTTACTTTAACCAGCATGATTTCACTGTCTTCTCTCTTATAAGAGTTGGAGAAATTAATGATGGCCGTAGAGTCGTTAATTGACTGGGATTTGTTAATGATGATGCTGGCATCTTTATAACGGGATCTTTCCTCAGGGCTTTCTGCCGCGTATTTCTTTTCAATCTTTTCAAATAACCTTTCATTAGCTGCATCCGGTAAAATAAAAATTTTGGCACTGCGCATGTCGCCATCCAACGCAAAACGGATGAATTCTCTCCCTGCTTCAAGCGGGTCATCTGGTTTTTTGTATTGTTGATTTGCTGTGCAACCGGATGCTATTGTGAAAGCGAAAAAAGCTGGTATTAGTATATTGCGCATGTAGTGGACGATTATGAGCAAAAGTATGAATAAAACAATTCATCAGAATCCAGTTCGCCCGTCTCTCACTTTTACTTTTTTCTTTCCCGCGTTGTTTTTTTCCCATTCAGTTACCTCCTTAGGCTTTTCCGGTGCTTTATTTGATACCGTTGAAGAATCGGCACTGTATCCTCCTTTTTCTTTCTGTCCAAAAAAATAGTTTTCCTGTTTGGTTATAAATCCGGAGTTGGGGTCATAAAATTTCCAGGTACCATGTGCCACGGTGGCCACCTCCAGTTTTATGATTTTTGTTTCCCATTTATCCGGTATAACCGGATCGGGTACCTGCACGGTATCGTAAGGGTTTTCGGGATTGGTGGCTCTCCAACTTTCCTCGCGGAGTATGTCGCCCATTTTAGTGTAATATTGCTGCTTTCCGTCTTTTTCGCCCCATTTATAGTTCTCAATGGCAGTCAAATCACCAGTAAGGTTATACCGTCTCCATACCCCTTCTTTTTGATCATCGGCGTAATACCCTTCTTCTTCGTAGCCAGGTTCTCCGCGCAATGCATCTACGTGCACTACCCATGGCCCCTGTTTTTTGCCGCTATTATCTACAGCGTTAAGCGTATCTCCCTTTACCGAGATGATAAAACTTTTCAATTGAGCCTGGCTTTGCAGACAACCGAATACCAATAGAATAATAATGTACCGCATAAGCGTTCTTTTCAAAAATGAGCCGATAATGCAAAGTTACACCCAACAACGATGCCATACTAACGAAAAAAGTTAAAGAAAATGCTATGCTAACGAAAGATGTTTTATTGTTTGATTATCATCGTCTGTGGTAAATGGCTAACCACACAGGAGTCGGATTTTTGGTTTCTTTATGAAAAGATTGTCATTTGTTAAATATTGGCAGAGTACAATCTGCGTTAAGAAGATAAAATCGCAAACCGATGAACATGAGGCTTAATTTTTGGGGCTGCATATTGCTGGTGTTATTCACATTTTCCTGCAACAAGGAGGATCTGCATTCTGGCGTTAGCGGATCAAAGCCCACAGATGGACAAAAACCCGATATCGCGTACAATTTAAACGCCGGCGTAATGCTGGATATGATAAATGAAGTAAGAACCTCGGGTTGTACCTGCGGTAGCACGGTTATGCCATCGGTTGCTGCACTGGCGTGGAATGATCAGCTCGCCAAAGCAGCTTACGACCATAGTAAGGACATGGAAGTGAATAACTACTTTTCACACGTAAGCGGCAATAATGAAACCACCGGCGACAGAATTACCGCAGCAGGCTACAACTGGCGGGCTTATGGCGAAAATATTGCCCTGGGACAAACGACCGAACAGATCGTTATGAATAGCTGGTTAAACAGTGAAGGGCATTGCAAAAATATTATGAATAAAAGTTTCAAAGATATAGGGGCAGGACGTTCTGGTAATTACTGGACGCAGGTGTTCGGAGCAAAATAGCCAAAAAAGCTGTAATCCAAATTGTCAGTCAGGGATTTGCTTTTCTCTGCTGGTTAACGTAATCAAATTGCCTGTGGGAGGCTCTGTAAATTCATTTTCACTTTTTGATATGGCCAGTGTGGCAACTCCATTGCCAATAATATTGGTAATAGCCCTTGCTTCACTCATAAACTTATCTACCGCCAATAAAAAAGCCAGTCCTTCGAGAGGAATTCTATGAAGTGCGGTTAAGGTAGATGCCAGGATAATGAATCCACTGCCGGTTACACCTGCAGCGCCTTTAGAGGTAATCATGAGGATACCAACAATAGAAAGCATTTCGATACCGGAGAGATGAACATTGTACAACTGCGCCAAAAAGATGACTGCCATAGAAAGATAAATAGAAGTACCGTCCAAATTAAAAGAATAGCCGGTAGGTACTACTAGTCCAACAACCGGTTTGCTACACCCCATTTTTTCGAGTTTGTTCATGAGCGAAGGAAGGGCAGTTTCTGAAGACGAAGTTCCCAACACAATCAGGAGTTCTTCCTGTATGGCGCGCAAAAACTTCCAGATGCTTAGTTTGTAATACCTTAAAATTAGTCCCAGTACAATAAATATAAACACCGCCATTGTGCCATACATGGTCATCATCAACTTACCTAAAGGGATGAGCGTTTGTATTCCGAACTTTCCTATAGTATAAGCCATGCCGCCAAAAGCTCCTAACGGTGCAAGGTACATCACATACTTTAAGCACCTGAATACCCAATTTGTTATTCGCGAAAGCCACGGAATCATATGATTAAGGTGCTTGCTCATGCTTAATGCAACACCACAAATAATGGCTACGATCAACACCTGCAGTGTAAAATTTTCCTTTAAAAAATGAAGCCAGTTAAAATCAGCGTTCCCAGTTATTTTGTATGCTGAAGCATCTTGTATCGGTAACCCTGTTTTGTTAATTTTACCCGGTTGAAACAGGTTGGCAAATACAATTCCTATTGCCAATGCGAGGGTTGTTACGACTTCAAAATAAACAACTGCTTTTAACCCTATCCTACCTACTTTCTTAAGATTTCCCATACCAACTATGCCAAGAGCAATGGTAAGAAATATAATAGGACCTATAAACAGTTTGATAAGATTGATAAACCACTTGCCCATCCATTCTGTTTTGACCGCAGTAGCCGGAAAAAAATAGCCCAATAGCACTGCAATGATAATAGCAAGTAAAACCCAGAAAGTAAGATGGGAGAAAATACTTTTTAACCTTTTTGCAAGTTGCATCTAAATCTTGTTAGGGAAAGAGTTGGATGATTAAAAGATTTAAATGTAATACAATAATGACTATCATCGTTATCACAATCCTCTATTCTTTTTGAATAAAAATGGACAAAAAAGAATAATGCTTTTATTTGTAAAAAAATAGAAATATATAATGAAAATTGACATTAGCAGCATAGAACATGTTTTCTTTATAGGTGTGGCGGGTACAGGCATGAGTGCTTTGGCACAGTTTCTTGCCGGAATGGGTAAGCAGGTATCCGGCTCGGACAGATATTTTTCCGTTGGTGTTGTAAATGATGTACGGACTAAATTAGAACAGGCCGGAATTCACTGTTTTCAGCAGGATGGAGAAGGGATTACGGCAAATACCCAACTCGTTGTGGTGTCAACTGCAGTTGAAGATACGGTAATAGAAGTGCAGAAAGCAAAGCAATTAGCTATACCCGTAATGAGCCGGTCTGAATTGCTTGCTCATATTGCGAGGAGCAGAAAAACAATTGCTATTGGCGGTACTTCAGGCAAGAGTACCACATGCGCCATGTTGTTTGAGATATTAAAATATGCCGGATTGGAACCCGGCATCATCAGTGGCGCTGGATTAGTTAGCCTGATTCGTGAAGGTAAAATAGGCAATGCCGAAACAGGTAAGGGTGAATGGCTGGTGATTGAAGCGGACGAAAGTGATGGCTCGATAGTGCAGTATGAAGCGGAAATCGGGGTGTTGTTGAATATTGATAAAGACCACCAGGAAATAGAAGCGTTGATGGACATTTTTGATGTATTTAAAAGAAATACCCGTAAAACATTTATTGTTAATCGATCACATCCATTGGCAGCACGTCTTTCACAGGATGCGCTCAATGATTTTTCTGTTGACCCGCATTCTGCTGCTGGGTATATTGCTACTGACTTTAAGCAAGATGGGCTCCATATTGCTTTTTCAATTAATAATGTTCCCTTTTCGCTGCATACCGTTGGAGCGCATAATATGGAAAACGCGCTTGCGGCCGCGGCAGTTGCAGGTCTTTTAAATATTAGTTTACAAACTTCTGCTGCAGCACTGTATCGGTACGAAGGTATTTACAGACGACACCAGGTTCTCGGTAAAAAGCATGGAGTATGGTTGATAGATGACTATGCTCATAATCCTGCTAAATGTGCTGCTTCAATAGCCGCTTGTCAATACATTGCTCCAAAGGTGGTGGCCTGGTTTCAGCCCCATGGGTATGGCCCTACGAGGTTTCTGCGGCACGACTTTGTGAACGAGATTGCTGCGGTCTTGCGACCATCGGATGAAATATGGATGAGTGAGATTTTTTACGCCGGCGGTACCGCGATAAAAAATATTTCTGCGAATGACCTGGTGAATGATTTAAAAGAGAAAGGAAAGAACGCCTTTTTTGTAGAAGATCGCTCAGTCTTTTTGGAGAAAGCCAACCCCCATCTTACAGATAATTGTGTATTACTGCTCATGGGTGCAAGAGATCCGTCGCTTGAAGCATTTGCCCGGGTAGTATGGAACGAATTGTAGGTTTCGCCTGTTACGGGAAACAACATTTTTAAGCCACCTCTTTCACCTTAATATTCCATACAATCGCTTTAAAAAACGATTGGAGATGTAAAAATTGCCGTGCCATTGAAAATTTTACAATGTTGATGGGCATTGAAATGAAAATGAAAAGAAATAGAAAAATTGAAAACTGCAAAGGCCGTGTATTCCGGCGCATAAACAAAATCCGGTTACGGGTTGTATAATATACATTTAGTGCGCTTTTTTGCGAAGAAAATAAAGGCTGTTTATCATAAATTACAGCCTTGGGCTGGTAAAGTATCCTATACCCTTTTTTTGTAATGCGCGAACTGATGTCAAAATCATCAAAATAGATAAAAAAGTTATCTGGCAGCATTCCTGTTTTTTCAATTACACTTTTTTTGAACATCATTGCCCCACTATATGCTCCCTGTATGTACGCCGGCTTGTCGAACTGGCCCCTGTCTTCCATTTTGTTTCCAATAACAGTTGTACGTCCCGTCATCATATTCACAGGTTTGTAGCCAGCATATTGTATGATGTTTTTCTTATGAAAGGAGCGTATTTTGGGACAGGTGATCCCTAAACCCGGATCTTTTAAAAAAGGAGCTAAAAGTTCGTCAAGAATATTTTCGGTTACCTCGGTGTGATTGTTAATCAGCAGTATAAAATCTCCTTGGGCTTCTTTTATTACGCAATTGATATTAAAACTACTATGTATATCATTTTTTATGATACGGGTGTTTGGGTACTTGCCGGCTATTATGCGGCTACTGGGATCGATCGCAGAACCCATATCGCAAACCAATATTTCATAATTTTTAAAAATAAGGTTACGGGTGGATTCCAAAAACTGGCAGGTAATATCTGCCTGGTTCCAATTCAGGGTAATAATAGATATTAACGGCTTTGCTCTTACGAGAACGAATTTCTTTTCCTGCATGGTATTATTTCTCCTCTTATTAATGGATAATAGATGCTCTCTCGAGCGCGAGAAATAAAGGATTTAAATACAGCTTAGTGAAAATGATTGTAAGCCAGTATTTTATCACAGGAGTTGGAGAATGAAATGTTACTCTGGTAATTCCGGGTAGTGTTTATATGCGATCAATGCAGATATTCCCTCTACTTCGAATAAAAGTACCGAAATTTTTATCATGGAAAAATCTTGTAAATTTTTTGTTAATGGGGCAAAAAGCGAAGTTGTAATAGCTTTTTGTCTTAACCAATTGGTTTTAACACCGAAACGAATATGATTTTTTTTGACAACTTGATCCGGCCAGAAATCGGGTAAAATAATTTATCTTTTGATAACAAATACCAGCTTAAATCTTTATTTCTATATTTTCCTCGATGCCATTCAAATCCATTCATAATTTATTGAACATCAATAGAATGAGGAGCAAATAACCGTGCCCACCAGTTACCGCGGGGTTCAATCAACTAGTAAAGATCTTGTATATAGCGATGTTTTAATAAATTAAGCGCGGCTCATTCACCATATACCTTAAATCGGTAATTGGTATAATAGTTGCTATAGTTATCAAACTT
>DASUFG010000254.1:0-4950 GCA_036274715.1 Agriterribacter sp. | reverse complement strand
GCTATATTGCCTTCGTTAAACAAGGTACAAGAATCAGTTTCTGAAAGATTTGGAATCGCCTCCCCTTTTTCCATCTTCACATTTCCACACTTTCACATTTGCCGCATTTCCACATTAATATTTGTTTCCCTGATCTGTTTTTGGAATGCTTCCCAAAATAAACGCACGAAGATGTTCATTGCTGGTAGACAGATCTTCCTTGCGCAGGTACATCATATGCCCACTGCGATAGCTCTCCCAGGTCATCCTGTCTTTTAATTTACCACCGGGGTCCATCTGCCACATGTTATACTTTGCGTTAAAATAATCGCAAGCCCCGTCATAATAACCGCTCTGTACCAGCAGGTGCAGGTTGGGATTCTGCGACATAGCCTGCCGCAGGTTTTCGGCGGTGTGATTATTTTTATCATCCCACGGAAATACATTGCCAAACATTTTATACTGAAGATCCGTTTTGTAATTCAATTCGTCGCGCAGGTACATATTAATGGCAGGTGTAAACGAATTCAACCACGAAGCGAGCTCCGCATTATAATCAGGCTTTTCACCGGCATCTTTCTTATCTATACCCAGGTACCGCGAATCCAGCCGCCCTACCGTAAATCCTTTATCTCTTAATAATTCCTTCCAGAAAAAATTAGTACTGATCGCAAGGTTGTTTTCCATCACCGCCTGTTGAGATAAGCCCGAGTAACGGGCAACTTTAGCTGCGATTTCCTTCCTTTTATTACTGTCTAATGAACCTCCCTTAGCCAATGCAGAAAGGTATTCGTTAACTGTGAAAGCTTCCACTTCCGGCAGCATTTCTGTAAGATCTTTTTTTTGCAGGTCTGCAGGCAGGGCCTTATGATACCATGCCGTGGCGGCGTAATAGGGCAGCAATAGTGCTGCATCCATCACCTCTCCCCTTTCTATTCCCAGGTCGGTGGGTGAAACCAATATTACCCCGTTCAGGTACATCCATTGGCTGTTCTGCAACTCCAGCGCCAACCCTGAAACCCGCGTAGTGCCGTAGCTTTCACCAATCAGGAATTTAGGAGAAGCCCAGCGTTTGTTGCGGCTCACAAAAGTGCTGATCCATTCTGCCAGGTATTTAATATCGGCATTCACGCCAAAAAATTTTGAACCGGGCACATCTTTATTAATGGGTCTCGAGAAACCGGTATTCACCGGGTCAACATATACAATATCCGCCACATCTAATATCGAATACGGATTATCGCGCATACCATAGGGCTGAACCGGGTAGCCCTCATCATCGACCTTGAGTATTCTTGGTCCCGTATAGCCGATCTGCATCCATACGGAAGGAGTGCCGGGTCCACCATTAAAAGAAATAACAAGCGGGCGTGAAGCAAGATCACTGATATCCGACCTTTCGTAGTAGGTATAAAATACACCCGCAATTGGCTTCCCGTCATCATCCCACACAGGTATGCTGCCGGCAATAACCTTATATGGGATTTTACGACCCTTTATCACAACCTCGTTTTTTGTGATAACCTGCGAATCAATCCGGAGTGAAAGCCTTGGCTCTGCCGTTGGCTTGTTTTGCTGTATTTCAGGGGGAGTAATTTCCTTTGCCTCCTTCTTCTGTGCAAAAACAATCGCGCAATAATAAAAGAAAATAAAAAACAGGAAAGACTTATGTTTCATTCCGTAAAATTAAAATATTCTATTACGAGGCTATTTCTCCTGACTGTAAAATAATCATTTATTTTTGAGCCCTCCCATTCAGAGCTATTAAATAATAACAGACCCTTACTATGGTGAATGACGACAATATTTACAGTATCCCGGCAAAATTCAGGCGTATTGAAAACCTGCACATTTTATTATGGTTGCTTAAAGACATTTGCTGGGCATTGAATTTTCGCATCATGGGTATGATCATGATTGTTCCCACATTAACCGTAGCGATTGCCATTACCTGGCAAACCCGCAAAATACTCGCAGAGCTTTTACACAACCTGGCTGTTGTTTTATGGATAACTGCGAATTGCCTGTGGATGTCGGGAGAATTTTATGGGTGGGATGAGGGCACCTGGGGTTCGCGCCGCCTGGCATTGGTTCCCTTTGGAATGGGCTTAGGTATATTGGCGTACTATTATTTATTTCTTCTTCCTAAAAAAAGATTTCAAAAGGAAATGAAGCTAAGAATGGATGAGATAATAAAGGAGGAGGCATAAAAAAGAGCTATCAATCTCAAATATCAAATATTTAATCTCAAATTCAAATGATTTACCTTTGCAGTCCTAAAAAATAAGAGGATGTACAGGACACACACTTGCGGCGTATTAAATCTACACGATGCGGGAAAAGAAGTTATTTTAGCCGGATGGGTGCAAACGATCCGGAAATTCGGCTCCATTACATTTGTTGACCTGCGCGACCGCTACGGCATTACCCAGTTGCTGTTTGGAGAAGAATTGACCAGGCAGCTTGAAGAACAGCCTTTGGGCAGGGAATTTGTGATACAGGCCAAAGGCACCGTTGTGGAACGGAGTAATAAAAACCTGCACCTGGCTACCGGTGAAATCGAAATCGACATCAGTTCATTTACCATCCTTAACCACTCGGCCACCCCACCTTTTACGATACAGGACGATACCGATGGCGGGGATGATCTGCGCATGAAATACAGGTACCTCGACTTGCGACGGAATGCGATTAAACGAAATATTGAACTCCGGTATACGATAAGCCGTTCTGCAAGGAACTATTTACACGAAAAAGGGTTCATGGATATTGAAACCCCCTTTCTTATTAAATCAACACCCGAAGGTGCAAGAGATTTTGTGGTGCCTTCCCGTATGAATGCCGGGCAATTTTATGCCTTGCCGCAAAGTCCCCAGACCTTTAAACAACTGCTGATGGTAAGCGGTTACGACCGTTACTACCAGGTGGTGAAATGTTTCAGGGATGAAGACCTGCGTGCAGACCGGCAACCTGAATTTACGCAAATAGATTGTGAGATGAGTTTTGTGGAGCAGGAAGACATACTGGAGATGTTTGAAGGATTGATCAAGCATATTTTTAAAGAGGTAAAAGGCATTGAATACAGCGAAAAAGTAGGCCGGATGACCTGGGAAGATGCCATGTGGCTATATGGCAACGACAAGCCGGATATCCGTTTCGGGATGAAGGTGGCAAACCTTAAATTTCCGGCTCACACTTTTCCAACAAAGCAAGCTGTACTACCGGGAGGATTAGGAAATGGTTTTAAAGTATTTGAGGAAGCGGAAACCGTTGTTGCTATCGCGGTATCGGGCTGCAGTGAATACAGCCGTAAACAAACCGACGAGCTAACGGAATGGGTTAAACGTCCTCAAATAGGTATGAAAGGGTTGGCTTTTATTAAGTGTAATACCGATGGAACCTTTAAGAGCAGCATGGATAAATTTTATTCTCCTGAACAATTACAGTCCATTGCCGCCGCGGTGCAAGCTGGTGCCGGCGACCTGTTGCTGATACTGGCAGGCGCGGAAGAAAGAACAAGAAAAGCAATCAGTGAACTGCGTCTCGAAATGGGAAAACGCCTGGGGTTAAGAAAGGAAAGCGAATTTAAATTACTCTGGGTACTGGATTTTCCTTTATTTGAATATGCGGAAGAGGAAAACCAGTCCGGCAGATGGGTGGCGCGCCATCATCCCTTTACTTCACCGAAACCATCGGATATCGAAATAATGATTAATCATTCCCCGGTTATCGAACACAAGGAAAAATACCTGGAACACCCTTATGCCAACATCAAGGCCAATGCGTACGACATGGTATTGAATGGCAATGAAATCGGCGGCGGCTCAATCAGGATATTTCAGCGGGGGTTGCAGGAAAAAATGTTTGCGGCATTGGGTATGAGTAAAGAAGAAGCCCAGCATAAATTCGGCTTTTTACTGGGCGCATTTGAGTATGGTGCACCGCCACATGGCGGTATCGCTTTTGGGTTCGACCGCTTATGTGCTATCCTAGGTGGAAGTGAAAGTATCCGCGACTTTATCGCTTTTCCAAAAAACAACAGTGGAAGGGACGTAATGCTGGATGCGCCTTCGGCCATTGATGAAACGCAGTTGGAAGAACTTTCCCTGCAATTGAAAACCATTGATCAAACATCGCTTTAATACCGTATACATGAAAACTGCGCTTAAAATATCTACCATCTTATCCTGGATTAATATTGTTATAGGTGGTATACTGGTGATTGGTGGATTGATGAGCATGCTGGTAGCGCCTAACGCGTCTATCATGCTGGTGTCTGTGGTACTCACTGGTGCCATTGTTTTGCATAGCTATGCGGCCTTACAATTAAGGAAAAGCATTGTACACCGCGATGTGCCTTTGAGTAAACAAACCCCAACCGGTATACGGTTTATTGGTTTTATGGCTTTGTTTTTTGCAATACTGAATATCGGCAATGCCGTAGTAATTATTCAGAATGCTAAGGAAGTCCTGAAACAGGTGGAACTGCCTTTTAAACCCGAAGGTGTGAATATGATAGCGGCTATTCGCGCCGGCGGTATTTTCTCGCTGTTGTTCAGCGTTGGTATCGCCGTTAATGTATTGCTAAGCACCCGGTTGCTGAGATGGTACCTGGCTTCGCAACAGGAGCAATAGCGATGATATCAACCCCAAACTCTTCCTTCATCACGGAGGGGAAGAGGCGCGATATAGAGGAAATGATCCTTCGTGCCCGACTACATATTCACTGTAGCCCCCAGCCAGGCCATCATACCCGCACCTAAGGGTATTGCCGCTTCATCAATATTAAAAGTAGGAGTATGCACCCCGGAAGTGATTCCTTTAGCAATATTGCCTGCACCCAACCGGTAAAAGCAGCCGGGGATCACCTGCGAATAATATCCAAAATCTTCCGCACCCATACGCAGCTCCGATTCTTCAATATTCTCAGCGCCGGCAAATTCGGCGGCGGCCACTTCGGTGATGCTGTTG
>DASUFG010000253.1:0-7331 GCA_036274715.1 Agriterribacter sp. | reverse complement strand
GAGGCTATCCTGGAGTAATATAGCCCGCTGCAACCCGGGAGGCCGAAGGCTGTTGAATAAACCTGAATCTTCTTTGAAAGCCAGTAAAAGTCCCACGAGGATGAAAATGGTGTGCCGGAGCCAGCGGTAAGCAGGTTCTGCAACAAACCTGATCAAAGGGTTATTAAATGGACCAACCAGGTCATTGCTATCGTGCATATCCAAATCTACCAAAATCGATGGGTTCCGGCGTACCGGATTCTACAAACCGGGTTATTTTTTATACGAAACCGGGTTTTCGGTGCTTAACCGGGTTTTGAGATTCAAAATAGCAAAAACCAACATCAAAAGGAATTTGGTATAAAAGAAGCCCCTGTTGGTATAAATGTACCATTAGCCCGCCCCACAGCGAAATAGTTTTGTGTTCTCAAACAAATATTAAACAACAATTAAAACGATTTAAAATGAAAAAGTTAGCAACAGCGATGTTAGGAACAGCTTTAATAATGGCATCTGTATCCTGCAAAAAAGACGAGATCGGCAAAGGAATTATTGCCACTGAAAAAAGAGTGGTAGCAGATTTTTCAGGCATTGATCTCAACATGAATGGCAACGTGTATTACAGCTACGCCGAGTCACCCGCTGTGGAAATCACGGCAAAGGAAGGAACGATCAGCGAACTCGAAACAACAATCGTAGCCGATAAGCTGGTGATCAGGTTTAAAAACGGCGATCCTTATGGTTCAAATGAAAACATCCGGGTAGATGTTTATGGTCCGCAATTGAATAGTTTGTCGTTAAGCAGTTCCGGCAGCATATTCTGCCTGAGCAATGTGCAATCGGATAATTTGGTGCTGCGCACTACCGCTTCCGGTAATATCCAGTTAAAAGACGTTACAGCGAACAGCATTGACGCAGCATGTACGGCTTCCGGAAGTATTACCGCAACTGGTGGAATGGCAGCACATGAACAGTTAAAAACCACTGCCAGCGGTAAAATTGATTTTGCTGCTGTTGCATCAAATACATCGGTGGTAGATGCCCTGGCTTCAGGCGATGTTAAAGTGAAGGTGTCCGACAGTTTAACAGTAAAGATTGACGGCAGTGGCTCCGTTTACTTTAGTGGTTATCCACTCATTTCAACGCAAATTTCAGGAAGCGGACGCCTGGTCAGGTTATGATTAAATAGGTTCCGGAATTCAACAAAACAAACTAAATATTAATTATTAAAACAAATATTATGAAACAGGTTATTTTAACAGTCTTCGCAGTAATTGCACTCGGTTTAGTATCAAAAGCACAGTTTAGGGTAGGTGTTAAAGCAGGCGGTAACTTATCCAACCAGCAAATCAGCGTGCCGTCCGGCAGTTTATACACAGGTAAAGACGTCGCTGGGTATCATGTTGGCGTATTGAGTGAGTTTATGATTGCCCGCAACGTTTATCTTCAACCACAGCTCTTATTTACACGTAAAGGTGCTTCGCTGTTCCAGTCCACCGAAAAAGGAATGGCTAAACTAAGAATAAACTACCTGGAGCTCCCCGTAACTGTGCTATATAAAGTGCAGTTGCCTTTTGGAAAAATATTTGGAGGAGCAGGAGCGGCTTTCAGTTACGCGATTAGCGGAAGTCAATCACAGGATGGCAATACTACAAATATCTTTTCCGGAACACAACATTGGCAACGTGAAGACATAAGCCTTTGTTTTACCGCGGGCATGGAATTTAATAACGGCATTTTTATCAGTATGAATTCAGAAAAAGGACTCATGAACGTGTACCAAACAGACGGCATAACTGCGAAAAACAAATCACGTTCTGTAACGGTCGGCTACACCATCGACTGGAACAAGCTTAAGGGAAAGGGCTAAAGAAAAGAACCCCGATTATATAGATGCATTAAGCCACAACTGGCTTCCCCATCGCGTTCGATACCGAATGCAGTTGCCGGGGAAGCCAGTTGCAGTAAATCATCTTGCCCACTCAATCGTTTTGAACCGCATGCCCCCCCAGGGTTCAATAGCCAGGCCCTGGCCGATTAACAAGTGGGTTTTAAAACCAATAACTGCCCATGGCAATCGTCAGGGCAGTTTTACTTTTCCGCGATTGATACAGGCTTGTTTCTTTCCACACATTGGGTACAAATAGAATAATACCTACGTTGTGCACAGTAGTCGGAACGTTGAATAAGCGGAAATAGCAATATGGAGCGGGGTAACCCTCCATTTAAAAAGGCGGTCCACTAACAGGGGTAATATTAATGGGGAATCCTGGAATTAGGGTGGCAACGCTACGCCAGTTTTTATAAAAAGTGATGTAAATTAATTTCGGTGGGAATGAGTATATAATACACATTTCTTTCTCCTAAGACCGCTACCAAAGCGGTAGGTGGATAGTGGGTTGGACTGTATACCTTCAAACGAAAACATGGAGTCTTGCCTGGCATTCCTGCATGGATAAGTTATGAAAAAGAATTGCTGCAGCTTACAGCATATGTATTTAAGTTGGTTAATGGAGGAACGGCTTCGGATATCATGTTCGGCATGATCAAGCTGAATACGGTAACTCCGGAAACTTCAATTGATTTTGAATAGGGTAGGAGATATATATGATCACCGGGACATGATTCAATGCACCCCGTTCATCAATATCGACGATCGTATGGGGAAATTTGAGTTATTGCAAAAGAGTCGGAACTGCAATCTCAGAAATGGGTCGGCTCATTGGCAATATCTCTGTTTTTACAGTTAAGAGATAATGTAATAATTTGGTTGCTTAAAAAATCTTATTTATGTCTGGAAAGAAAAACAAGTCACGCAGGAACTTTATTAAGGAGACCGCCCTCGGTGCTGCCGGTTTTATGATTGTACCCCGTAATGTATTAGGCAAGGGGTTTCTCGCACCAAGCGATAAATTGATTATTGCCAGCGTGGGCGCTGGGGGAAAGGGACGCTCCGATATCGCTAATTTTTATGACAGCGGAAAAGCAGAAATAGGCTTTTTATGCGATGTTGACGACCGCATGGCAGAAGAGTCCCGTAAAAAATTCCCCAAAGCCAAATATTACAAAGACTGGAGGGAATTATTTGATAAAGAAGCCAAATCATTTGACGCGGTGTCGGTTTCCACACCCGATCATACTCATGCCGTAGTAGCGATGGCGGCTATGCGCAGAAAAAAACATGTGTATGTGCAGAAACCACTAACCCACGACATCTACGAAGCGCGCATGCTCACTGAGGCCGCAGATCAATTCAAAGTGGTAACCCAAATGGGTAACCAGGGATCTTCGGGCGATGGCGTGCGACAGATGCAGGAGTGGTTTGACGCAGGAATAATCGGCGATGTACATTCGGTATATATTTTTACCAATCGCCCGATATGGCCGCAGGGCATCGCCTGGCCATCGGAAAAACCAGGGGTTCCACAGGGATTAGATTGGGATTTATGGCTGGGTACGGCGCCGCAGAAAGATTATGTAGATAACCTGATACCGGGAAGCTGGCGTGGTTGGTGGGATTACGGAACAGGCGCATTGGGTGATCTTGGCTGTCACCTCATGGAAGCCCCATTCAGGATATTGGGATTGCAATACGCCCTGGATGTGCAGGCCTCAGTAACCAGTGTGTTTACGGCTTTCGGCAAACGTGGTTATTTCCCCGATAGCTTTCCACCATCTAGCCATGCTACACTCACATTTCCTAAAACAGATAAAACCAAAAGTGAAGTCATCATGCATTGGATGGATGGAGGTATTAAACCGGAGCGTCCTGCGGAACTGGGTGCCGACGAAGTGTTTGGAGATGGCAACAGCGGTATTTTGTTCATAGGCACCAAAGGGAAAATGATGGCGAGTGAATACGCCGCCAATCCCCGGCTGCTGCCTCTTTCAAGAAATAATGAAGTGAAGGTGAAACAGACCCAACCCAGGGTTCGCGGCGGTGCAGATGGTCACTATGCGCAATGGGTGGAAGGTTGTATAGCCGGTTACGGCAACATGGAGCTGAGCTCTCCATTTAAGAAGGCAGGCCCGTTAACAGAAGCAATATTGATGGCTAATCTCGGTATCAGGGCCGCTGATACGCCTAAGCCAAGAGCCAATGGCAGGGGCAATGATTATCCCGGTGCCAACATGAAGTTATTGTGGGATTATAAAAACATGCGGGTGACGAACCTCGACGAAGTAAATCAATTCGTAAAACGCGATTACCGCAAAGGCTGGACGCTGGATTTTTAATAGGCGGAGACCGCAGATACTTTTTCTGCGGTCTCTTTACTATCTTTTACCCAAAATTGAATCGTGAAAAAATATATTTTATTTGTTGCAGCCATAATCCTGCTTGCGGCCTGCAGCAGCCAAAGTAAAGTAAAGGGTAGTGGAAAATGGATCAGTCTCTTCGGGGGCAAGTCGCTTGATGGCTGGAAAGAAAGCGAGGGCCCGTCGTTCAGTATTGAAGACGGTGCGATAAAAGTGGCTGGCAAACGTTCCCACTTGTACTACGACGGACCCGTAAACGGGCATAACTTCAGGAACTTCGAACTTAAGTTGCAGGTTATGACACGTCCTGGTTCCAATTCAGGGGTATACTTTCATACCGCCTTCCAGGATAAGGGTTTCCCCGATAAGGGTTTTGAGGTGCAGGTAAATAATTCTCACACTGATTGGAAAAGGACGGCGGGCTTGTATGACATCAAAGACACTGCTGCCGTATTTGTAAAAGATAACGAGTGGTTTGAGCTGTATATCAAAGTGGAAGGGAAACATGTAACCACCAAAATCAATGGACAGACCATTGTTGACTATACTGAACCCGAAGGCGCTGTGGCACCAGAGGGACATTCCGGCCGGCTGATATCAAGCGGTACTTTTGCCTTGCAGGCACACGATCCAAAGAGCGTTGTATTTTATAAAAACATAATGGTGCGACCCCTGCCTTAGCATGTAATTTTGCGCAGGCTTGCATTACAATGCCTTCCTGGTTTGTTCCGTGAATTCGTCCTCACCCAAATTAATATAACCTCGCAGATCATGACGCCTCTATGGCAAAGTAACAGATTTTTATAAGCCTTTATTTACACCGAATCTTTCTCTTTTAACATCGCGGATAAATGGGTAAAGCGTTTTATCCTCTTGCTCTTTCCCTTGCACAAACGATGCATTGAGCATGTACCGGCTACCAATATTTCGCCCTGGTACAGCCTGGTTGTTGTATATCCCAAACCAACTGCACGAATTAAAAATGATGAGTTAACCTGGTTGCCGTTTTTCTACTATCGGCAGCTGTCCTCACCCGCAGAAATTCTTTTTGCACGCGCTTCTTTGTGCTCAGTTTACACAGGCTTTCACAGTATTGCTTTTTCTGCAGGAGCAACTTACCCTCCTCTATTATTTTTACTGCTCCTCTACTAAATTTTACCAGGGAATCCACTATCCCTTATTTGCATGCGTTAACGCGGAATGATACGGATGTGTGGAGATGTTGTTGAACATACTTATCTAGTGCTATCGATGTAACATTTCTTTAAGATAGTTGACGGGGCGATTGCTGCAACATATGCGGAGTGATGAAGTCTTTCCTTTAACTGCAATCATTGCAGGTTTGATCACAACATTAAAATAATGAACATGAACACGAATGTCGTTTTTACATGCATCGCCACCTGCTGCATGCTTAGTGGTATCGCTTTGTTTTCGCAGGATCGTTCGGCTGGTACTTCTTTTCGACCCGGGCCGGGAAAACCCAATGCGTTCATGGACGATCATGTCACGGCATTGCAGGAGGATGGAAGAAAAATATACATGAACGATATCTCCACCAAAGCGATCATCAACTTTAAAAAACGATACAATAATGTTGATAATGAGATTTGGCGCATGCAGCCCGATGGGGATTTTGTGGCAACATGTAATCAAAACGGTATCATGTACATGGTATACTATAATAATAAGGGAAGATGGCTGGCCTGTACAAAAAGATATAAAGAAGAGCAAATGAGCTTTGAGCTGAGAGACATTATTAAAAGCAGGTATTATGATTTCCGTATTACCAACATCACCGAAGTTGAAACGCTTGCCAACGAGGGAAAGCCAGTGTTCCTGGTAACTATCAAATACAATGCAGAAACAAAAATTATCCGCGTCAGCGATGGTGAAACGGATATATGGTCTGAAATGGAGGCAGCAGAATGAGGGATGTAAATGAATTTTTTTACGTCATGCGATCCGCCATCTTTTAACGTCATCGCGAAGCGTAAGGCAATGACAACATTTTGTGAAATTATCCACGCTGCGGCGATCTCCCTATGCGAAGCACAAGCATGCAGCCCATACTTAGCAAGAAGCAACCCCCACAATAATTAATTCAGCCTCCGGAATTGGGGGACTGCTTCTCCGCCATCTTTTAACGTCATCGCGAAGCGTAAGACAATGGCAACATTTTGTGAAATTATCCACGCTGCGGCGATCCCCATATGCGAAGCACAAGCATGCAGCTCATACTTAGCAAGTAGCAACCCCCACAATAATTAATTCAGTCTCCGGTCAGGGGGATTATTTCGTTCATGATATATTTTAATCGGTCTCAATGAGAATAGTTGCCACGACCCCTGTGAATATTTGTATACTTCAGTAACCCGGTTAGGGGTCTCGCAATGACGGTAAAGAAAACAGAACGTCATCGCGAGGCGTAAGGCAATGATGGCATTTTGTAAACATTATCCACGCCGTGGCGATCCTCAGGCGAAGCATTAGTAGAGTGCCAATAATTAGGAAAATGCAATCTGCACAAAAAAAGCAAAACCCGTTAATACCCGGGTCGCCGTTCGGCTTTACCTCTAAACATATTGTGTTAAATAATATATTTATGATAATCTGGCAAGATTGATATATTTACCCTTATTCATTCAGAATACAACATATTGAATAATTTTATCAATAAATATGAGTTTAAGGGAAAATCAACGCCTTTCCGGTTCGTACAAAAATAAGAACTGGAAAAAGTGGGGTCCGTATTTATCTGAACGCCAATGGGGTACTGTAAGGGAAGATTACAGTCCTGAAGGCAATACCTGGAATTACATTAATCATGATCTGGCCCGCAGCTACGCCTATCGCTGGGGAGAGGAGGGAATCGGCGGTTTTTGCGACAACGACCAGGTGCTGTGCCTCGCCCCCGCATTCTGGAACGGGAAAGACAGCATTATCAAAGAACGTCTGTTTGGGTTAACCAATGGAGAAGGCAATCATGGAGAAGATGTAAAGGAGCTTTATTTTCACCTGGATTCTTCACCTACGCATTCCTATTGTAAGTTTTTATACAAATATCCCCAGCAGACCTTTCCATACCTCGACCT
>DASUFG010000252.1:0-4260 GCA_036274715.1 Agriterribacter sp. | reverse complement strand
ACTTTCTGCCATACGATTATTATCCTGATCCTGACTAACAAATTAGTTCATCATAAAATCAATCCTTCGCATTCATCACCTTATTCCATAACTCGGGAATGCGTTTTATCCAAACCAGCTCTCTTTTTTTGATTCCTGCCTCTTCAGCCGGAGACCCAAAATAAACTTTACCATTATCAATTGACGAAGGAATACCGCTTTGTGCAAGCACGGTTACGTTATCTCCAATCTTCAATGTTTTATTTATCCCTGCCTGCCCCCACAAGGTTACACCATTGCCTATCTCCACTCCACCCGCTATCCCCACCTGGGCGGCTATCAAACAATTTTCGCCAATGATGGTATCATGACCTACATGCACCAAATTATCCAACTTAGTGCCTCTCCCAATTGAGGTATCATGAGTCACTCCCCTGTCGATGGTACACCCGGCGCCAATCTCCACGTCATCCTGCAAAATCACCCGGCCGCAACTTTTCATTTTCTTATACCATACCTCGCGGTTTTTTTTGCTGTTATAATAAAAAGCATCCGAACCTATTACCGTTCCTGCCTGTATCACTACATGATCCCCAATAACACAATGCTCAAGAATGGTAACATTGGGATGGATGATACAACCTTTACCTATCGTTACGTGATGACCTATAACCACACCTGGTGATAAAACAGTTCCTTCTCCAATTATAACATCGTCGCTGATGGCTTTGGTGGATGGAATAAACGGCCGGAAAAAATCAACCAGCTTAAGATAAGCTTCAAAAGGTTGGTCGGTTACCAGCAAGGTTTTATGTTCCGGAAAATCGGTTACGTTGTTGATGATAATGCAGGTGGCGGCAGAATCGATACATGTAGCGTAGTACTTTGGATGATCTACAAACACAATATCGCCGGCTTCCACCCGATGAATTTCATTTAAACCCGTTACAGAACCGTTAATGTTACCCACAATCCGGGCACCGATCAACTCTGCTATCCACTGAACTGAAACAGGAGATGGAAATTTCATGCGGTAAGTTTTAGCAAAAATAAAGCAGCTACAACAACTTCCGGAAACTAATTACGGAACGGTTTTAATTTGCCTGACAGAAACAGGTTGGTAGTAATGCATTGCTGTAATATATACGCACCAACAGTTACAGAGGAAGAAAACAAAATCACGGACTGCTGATTTTTTAAAACGAAAAGAAAGAAGAACCATGGGAAGTTAAAAAAACAGCGAATGAAAAACCGGCTAAAAAAAAATAAACCGTCCGTTTGAAACATACTCTTTTTTTCAGCCTGGTGATATCCACAAGCAGCCCGTTCAAAATGTGCATAAAAATTAATCGAATTTTTTTCTTGTTAGAAAAAATTATTTTTAATATTGTGTTGGGAAATTTGTTTCCCGGTACTTACTAACCCATCCATATAATAAAGTCCCCGCACAACGGGGGCTTTTTTTATTTGCAATGCAACATAAATACTACGCTGTTTACAAACCATATTTCGTTTTGTCGCAGTTTTCATCTGTCGAAGGCAAGCATTGTCTGAAGGATTTTTTTACCGTGGAAAAGGACGTATACCCGGTAGGAAGATTGGATTATGATAGCGAGGGTTTACTTATATTAACCAATGACACAACATTGAACCATCGACTGCTGCATCCCAGGTTTGTTCATGAAAGAGAGTACCTGGCACAGGTGGAGGGATTGGTAACAGAAGAAGCAATACAGCAATTAGAAACTGGCGTACTGATCAATATTAACGGCAACAAATATCTTACACAACCCGCCCATGCAATTGCATTGGACCAACCTCCACTTGTTCCTGATCGTAATCCACCCATACGTGTTCGCAAAAACATTCCCGATTCCTGGGTAAGACTGATCCTCACCGAAGGCAAAAACAGGCAGGTGAGGAAAATGATGGCCCATACCGGATTCCCTGTACTTCGTTTAATTCGTTGCCGCATCGAAAATATCAGCTTACGGGACATGCTGCCCGGAGACATGAAAACCGTGTCGAAGCCCACAATCTATAGTCAACTCTTCGGAAAATAAATTACCTTGCCTCTTAAATCATTTGCATATATGCTAAAGTCAATGACGGGTTTTGGGCGCGCGGAACAAACTATCGGAAAGAAAACTTTTTTAGTAGAGATTAAATCACTGAATGGTAAACAATTTGAAATTTCTTTAAAGCTGCCCTCCTTACTCCGACCCTATGAGTTTGACATTCGCAATATGTTGTCGGAAAATTTGCTGAGGGGGAGCATCGATTGTATGATTACCCTTAAACAAAACGGTGCGGCAAGGCCCGTTGTCATTAACACCGAATTAGCTAAATCGTATTACCAGTCTTTAGCCGAGTTGGCCCAGGATTTAAAACTGGATACCGGTTCTATTTTAAGTTCACTCCTTAAATTGCCCGAGGTAGTAGTACCGTCTACTGAAGTATTGGATGAAGACGACTGGAAGGGTTTTCAACAAGTGATGCAGGCAGCCATCCAGAATATTAATGCACACCGGATGAATGAAGGAGCGGTTTTGGAAAAAGATCTTACGCAGCGCATTGACAATATCCGCGAACAACAAATCAAAGTAATTGAACTGGAACCTCTACGCCAGCAAAAAATACGGGAAGGCTTGGAGAAGTTGTTGGAAGAGAATGTGGGTAAAGACAATTTTGACAGCAACCGCCTGGAGCAGGAGATGATATACTACATTGAAAAAATCGACATCAGCGAAGAACAGGTGAGGTTAAAAAATCACTGCGATTATTTCCAATCCCTGCTAAAAGAGAACGGGGAGGCCAAAGGCAAAAAGCTTTCCTTTATTCTCCAGGAGATAGGCAGGGAAATTAACACTACGGGGGCCAAGGCTTACGACTCCACCATACAAAAATCGGTGGTGCTCATGAAAGATGAACTGGAAAAAGCGAAAGAACAGGTTTTAAACGTTTTGTAAGCAAAAATATGAGATTGAAAACTAACTTCGTTTCGGCAGCTTTATGCGCTGCAATTATTGCAGGTTTGATTTTGAGTAACACAGGATGCAAAAGCGTTGATGTTTTTGAAAAGAATGCCGTCATCCCCAAACAGCAATGGGATCGATCTTTCCAACCTTCCATTGCTTTTAATATCAGCGATACCCTGGCACTATATAATATATATGTCACTTTAAGGCATACCTACGCCTATGATTACAATAATATCTGGCTTAATCTCAACTACCAGCTTCCTGGAGATACCGCAAAGCAACAAAGAGTAGATATTCAACTGGCAGACAACAGCAAAGGATGGCTCGGTACGGGTATGGATGATATTTATGAAGTAAGGCGATTAATTACCCCCCAACCTTACCGGTTTAAAAATTCAGGACAATGCACTTTTACGCTTGAACAGATCATGCGCGAAAACCCGCTGAAGCATATCATGAATGCCGGCATACGCGTGGAAAAAGTGAACAGGTAATGGCAAGTTTATATAAAAGAAAACGACTTACAGTTATTACCATTGTTTACTGGTTCCTGCTTACCTATATTGTTACCGCACTCATATTCTGGTTCCTTTCGCTTGTAAAACAAAGCAAGCAGATGACCGAATACAAGATGATGCAATTAAAAAAAGATTCCCCCGACTACATGATCCAGGTAAAGGAAATTGAGGGCGAAGAAAAAAGAAAAACAGCGCAGTATATAGGCGAAGGTTCCACTTTTTTGCTGCTGATTTTGGTAGGCGCCGTTTTTGTTTACCGGGCCACCCGGCGACAAATACGGTTGAATACGCAGCAACAGAATTTTATGATGGCCATTACCCACGAACTCAAAACGCCTATCGCCATCACAAAACTCAACCTGGAAACACTGCTGAAAAGGAAACTGGAAGAACCGCAACAGGAAAAACTGATCAGCAATACCTTGCAGGAGTCTAACCGGCTGAATGATCTGTGCGATAATATTTTACTCGCATCACAAATAGATGCAGGCGATTACCTGCTCAATAAAGAAGTGGTGAACTTTAGTGAACTGGTGAGGGAAAGCAGCTCTTATTTTAAAACCCGGGTTCCCGGCCAGGATATTGAAGAAACGATAGCGGAGGGTATTTATGTAAAAGGTGATAGCCTGCTGCTGCAACTGGCGGTGAACAACCTGGTTGAAAATGCCATCAAGTACTCCGGCAAACAGAAACAGGTTGTGATTGGCTTACAGAAAAATGCCGGTACCGCACAATTACAGATTAAAGACGAAGGAAAAGGGATACCCAATAAAGAGAAGAAA
>DASUFG010000251.1:0-2793 GCA_036274715.1 Agriterribacter sp. | reverse complement strand
GCCCGTGTAAAATTTTGTTTTGTTCTTATTGCTGGTATCTTCTACCGCAATTTTGCTTAATTCCTGTTGCCAGCTCTCTTGTGCCTTACGTTTCGCCTGGTCAAATGAAAGATTGCCTGCTTCAACTTGTAAATTCTTCCTCGCATTCTCTGTGGAGGTATAAGAAAGCCCCACCTTAATTTCTATTTTTTCATTTTCCGAGGTTTGATAACTTAAGAAAAGCCCGGCTCCTCTTCCTTTAGCCGAAGAAGCGGTTTCCTGGATATTATTTTCAGTAAAGGCCCCTACACTTGCTGGTTTTTTACTGATTTCGCCATAGAAATACATAGCCACTTTACCTTCGGGATCATATAAGTACACATATTTAGGATACGTCACAACAAAACCTTCAAAATGGGTATCGTCAACCATTTGTATGCCGGCATCCGTTACCTCGCTGCTTTCTCCCTGCTTGTTTCCAATATCCAAAATAATATGTGATTGCATATTTTTCGGGAAAGTATAGCGATGAAAACCCACTCTTTTTGTAGCGGTAAGTTCGGCTGTAATGCCATAGTCGTCCAATAACACTTTGTAATATCCCGGCTCAGCAACCTGGTTCTTTCTGTCGAAACGGGAGCGGTAGCCACTGGAGGGATTCTCCAACTCACCTGGTTTTACCTGTAATGGCCCCGCGGTTGGCATAAAGCAAACGCCGCCGATCTGCCATTCATGAAAGTGAACGAATCCTTCAATGGAATTTTGCCGGGTATCATATCCTACGGCCTCCCATCCAGACCGGTTTCCATAATGTCCGTTGGTAGAAGGGGCCAGTTTGGCCATCCCGTAAGGTACTGCTGCCGGTGTATAAAAGAACCAACGGCTATGCGCAGTACCGATTTCAGGATCAACATATTTCAATACGTCCTGACCTAACAGAATTTCTGAAAGCAGCAACGGCAATAACAAAAACAGGACAGTTCTGAATATTATTTTCATACGAAAACGAGTTTAACAAGCGAACAATAGCGCTAACCATCAATCCGTTCAATGATTTATCCAAAAAATTTCGGAAAGCGATTTCTATGCACTCCGACAAAACCGTACTATATTCATATGTATGAACATACAAACATATTTAATTCTACGCTAAAAACATTCCCCAAAAAAAGAGGTTAACCGGACAATTCTAAAATTACATTCAAAAGACAAAAAAGTAGTATAATTGATATAATTATGTACGTACATTTGTACATTGCTGAATATCGGTTGATGTAGCGAAAAATAATGGCCATAGAAAATGCTTTGTTCAGCAGGAAGATTGACACCCAGGGCAATTCTTTTTAGTATCTGTTCAATTGATAATCTTTTCAGGCAGGGTGTAAATTATGCCTAAACACAAGATGATATTATTCCTCCAATATATCGATCATTCACTATAAAAGCGTAAACATTGTACAATTCTAATTTTGACAAATTCCCTGAAGTAGTGGTACATGGATATAACGGGCATATGGGTTGGAATGAAATTGCCGAAGAATTGGAAAGCCGTATCCGCAAAAAAAAGGATGGACGCACTACTATTGTTATCGAATGTTACCATGGTGTTTTGACCGATCAACTGGTAGCGCGGTTAAAAGAAAATATTAATATTACCCGCTTTGTTTCTGCAGCGCCTGCTATGCTGAACCAGCATGAGGTTGAGCAATTGGTGCATCCCTTTGTAACGGATGACCCGGTTTTTGGCTATATCACTTCATTGGAAATGAGCGATTTCTTTCATCCCGACAGGTTAAAGGCGCTACAGCAGCAAATTGAAAATGCTGATGAGCAGGTAACCTGTGTTTATGGAACAGGTGCGTCATTGCTTTGCGAAAATCCTGATATATTGATATACGCCGACATGCCCCGTTGGGAAATTCAACTCCGGTTCAGGCGCAATGAAATTGGAAACCTGGGTTCTGATAATCCACATGATACATTTTCATACCAATACAAAAGAGCCTATTTTGTTGACTGGCGGGTATGCGACAGGGTAAAAAAAGAATTGCTGGCAAAGGCGGATTATGTGCTCGATACCACACATCCCGATGAGCCCAAAATGGTTTCCGGCACTGCATTACAGGGTGCATTGAAAGATGTCGTGCAACAGCCTTTCAGGGTGGTGCCTTTTTTTGATCCGGGTCCCTGGGGCGGGCAATGGCTAAAGGAGGTATGCGACCTGGAAAGAAGTGAAAAGAATTTTGCCTGGGGTTTTGATTGTGTTCCGGAAGAAAATAGCCTGCTGATCCGCTTCGATCATATATTATTCGAAACCCCTTCGGTAAATCTTGTTTTTTGCCAGCCGAAATCGTTATTAGGCATAAAAGTATGGGAAGCATTTGGTGCTGAATTTCCCATCAGGTTTGATTTCCTGGATACGATGGATGGCGGAAACCTGAGCCTCCAGGTACACCCCTTGAAGGAATACATCCGGGAAAAATTCGGCATGCCCTACACGCAGGATGAAAGCTATTATTTCCTGGAAGCGCAAAAGGATTCTTTTGTATACCTCGGATTGAAAGAAGATATTGTTCCCGAACAAATGATTGCCGACCTTGAAGCCGCACAGCAAAATGGCAATGCATTCGACGCGGAAAAGTTTGTTGAAAAATGGCCGATACAAAAACACGATCATGTATTGATTCCTGCAGGAACCGTGCATTGCTCCGGCGCTAACAGCGTGGTGCTTGAAATCAGCGCTACCCCTTATATTTTTACTTTCAAGCTCTGGGATTGGGGAAGGATGGGCATGGATGGAAAACCCAGACCCAT
>DASUFG010000250.1:0-3381 GCA_036274715.1 Agriterribacter sp. | reverse complement strand
AGTAGTTGTTTACAATGAAGCCATTATTCCAAGTCATGAAGCTTTAGAACAACCAGCGCCATCAAAGACGGCACCAGCCACTGAGCGAGTGGTACATACTAAGGAATATGTGTATTTCCAACCTTCGCAAAGCGCCTCATTTCCCGGCGGCCAAGCCGCTTTAGCAGCGCATATTGCAAAAAAAGTGGTATACCCCGAAGACGCGCTGCAATACCATGTTGAGGGTACGGTATATGCCGAAGTCACAGTGGACAGTTTGGGATATGTAACGAACGTAGAATACCCTGCGACACACCTTGGATACGGTTTGGAAGAAGAAACAACCACAGTGCTAAAGGATACTCCCAGGTGGATACCAGCCAAAGAAAACGGCAAACGGGTTAATTCAAAGATTACCGTTCCGGTAGTATATAAAATTACACATTAGAAGTATTTTACAGAAAGCAGGGTATTTGATATTTGTTCAGCGACGCCGCGAACTCCAGCGATTGTATTTTTTGAAGTGCCACCAGGTAGTGGTGGACCTTACAATCACTTAAGGGCGCGGCGTTTTGTTTTTTATATTTTGCCCCCGCTCCTATTCGTAGTCTGCCAAATTTCAGACAGATACCAGTATCCATCTGATCGTTCAAAAACAGGTGACTGGCTGGTGTTGCGATCTTGCCTGGTGAAACCACAATTCGTGATGAAGGCAGGGAAGCCTGACGTAAAAAAATATACATTGCCGGCAGCGGTGAACGAATCAATACCCGCGGGGCCAAACAACAAGTGATGGGTAACCTCACTGATGGTTACAGTTACGCTACGTTTGCAAACCACCTGGTAAAGAGGGTGCGGCCGAACAGGAAACTTCAATTAACGCCCGGTACAAATGGGAGAAATTCCCTGGCTGGAAACCGCCTTCGCCGGTAACGGAATCGTTTTTACCGTTCATCTGGGCCCGTGCTTCCTCCTACCGGTGGCGGCCAACGCAACATTCAACCCAACAAAGGAATGATTAACCAAACCCGTTTATTGAGGTGCAGGTTTTTAGAAGAGATTGAGTTTTAGAAAAACAAACAATCTTCCAATAAATCTTGCCTCCATAGCATCAACCGGCTTTATGTCGTTTTAGATTCTGATATAACGTATATCTAACCTGGTGATTCATAAAATTGATACTTCTTTAGTTTTTGAAAGTTCATATTTTTAAGGATGAAATGCGCTATCTTAATTTCAATCGCTTTTACAGCCGGACTTTATGCTTGTAATCAGTCAGGACCCACAAACAAACTCCTGCAAAACCGTATAGACAGCCTGGAGCAAAAACTCGCTGACAGTTATAGACCCGGATTTGGAGAATTCATGTCTGGCATACAAGTACACCATAGTAAACTTTGGTTTGCCGGGAAAAATAAAAACTGGAAACTAGCCGGCTTTGAAATTGCTGAAATAGAAGAAGCATTATCAGGGATAAAGAAATACTGTACTGACAGACCGGAGACCAATGATATAACGATGATTGATCAACCCATGGACAGCCTGAAAACTGCAATCCAAAATAAGGATCCGGTAAGTTTTAACACGGGTTATATTGCATTGACAAATACCTGCAATAGTTGTCATAAGGCAACCCATCATGAATTTAATGTGATAACCGTCCCGGACAACCCACCTTTCAGCAACCAGGACTTTAGGGCGCAATAATATAACTAATTGCGCAACAAATTAAGCAGGTGTGCACGAACGCACAACAGGGGTATGCGGCAAGTGAGGCTAAAGGAGATTTTTCAAATATCCCGTATCCGAAAAAATAAAGACGTTAATAGCCAGGCTATGGCAAATAATAATTCATCCAAAATATTCAGTGCACGAATTTCAATACATTACCAATATGAAAACAATTATTGCGCTCGTTGATTTCTCTGACGCCTCCACAAACGCGGTTTCATTTGCAGCAGAACTTTCAAAGAGATCCTCTGCTCGTCTATGCATAGTAAATATACTTCAGAAAGATGAGGGTGAGGATGAAGTAAAGATGAAGCTGAAATCCCTGGAGTCAGCATTGAAAAAATCCACCGATTTCGATTTAAAGTGCGAATCGCTTCTTGCACACGGAAATCTTATCCCCACTCTTAAAAAAATAATTGCAGTTCAGCAACCCGATATTATTGTAATGGGTACCAAAGGTGCAAGTGGTTTGAAAAAAATGGTAATCGGAAGCAATACCGTGAACGTGATAGCGAAAACCAGGGTGCCGGTGCTTGTTATTCCCGAAGTGGCGCGGTTTGAGAACTTTTTAAATAAAGGAAAGAGCAGAATTGTTTTGGCTACAGATCTTGATTTATTAGAAAATGAACGCGCACTCGACATTCTTAAGGAAATCGCCCTGTTCGTTATTGAACCCAAAATAAGAGTGTTGAGTGTAAGGCCGAAAAATACCGGCCTTCCCGACCGGAAAAGAATGGAGCGTGATTTTCTCCTCTCGTTTTTCAATCCCGAGATTGAAAGCGAACGCGTTACAGTGTTCAGTAGTAGCGTGATGGGTGGGATTAATTTTTATCTAAGCGAAAAAAACATGGACACCGGCCTGGTAGCGATGATTGCCCGGGATTCAGGTCATCTTATTCAAAAGCATTATACCAGGGAAATGGCTTCGCATACACATTTGCCACTGTTGGTTTTGCATGACACTAACATTTGATTTCGTAACTCATGTACCGTTAATTGTATTCATAAAATGGGATGATGTAAAAAACGACTACTACCGGGAGGTTTGGCAAGCATTGAAAATTCCCGTAACTTATTTTTGGAATATTTTCAACATGTGTTTACCATGGAAAATTTACCAACATATATAAGCATCATTTTCGGACTCACTACTGTACTCACAGTATGGATTTTTTATCAGGCAACCATTCATTCCAAAGCCACTTTAATCGTATTGCTGGTATGGATGGCCGTTCAGGCAATTATCGGACTTTCCGGATTTTACACCATAACAGACACTATCCCACCCCGATTTCTCCTGTTGGCTCTACCGCCGTTGCTGTTTATCGCCTTGCTTTTTGCCACGTCAAAAGGCAGGGCATTCATAGATGGATTGAATCTTAAAACGCTAACCATTTTGCATACAGTTAGAATTCCGGTGGAAATAGTATTGTTCTGGTTATTTGTACATAAAGGAGTTCCACAACTTATGACCTTTGAAGGCCGTAATTTCGACATCTTATCCGGGCTCACCGCACCGGCTATTTTCTATTTCGGATTCATAAAAAAAGTACTAAGCAGCAGCCTTATTTTGCTTTGGAATTTCATTTGCCTGGCGCTGCTCATCAACATTGTAGTGAATGCTGTTTTGTCTGCGCCATTTCCGTTTCAACAGTTTGCATTCGACCAACC
>DASUFG010000249.1:0-4133 GCA_036274715.1 Agriterribacter sp. | reverse complement strand
ATCAGTGATCCGGAAGCCTGCAAGGGTGCAAAGCTTTGAATAAAGGCGGGAATATTTTTGAGCAATGTATTCCGGTCATTTTTGCCGGCAGATTCGTCTGCCCATCCTTTCGGATCATTTCCCCATCCCTGGAAAAAAGCGAATGCCAGCAACCCATTACGGATAATGGCTTCGCCCAGGCGTGTGCCAAGTGCCTGCTTCGACCAACCCCCATTCAGGTACCAGTCGTCTGTTATATCATGGTCATCAAAACTCATGATAGATGGTGTGTTGGCAAGTACCCTGCGTACTGCTTTTAAATCTTTTTTGAAATCTGTTACAAGTTCTTTTTCCCGCGGCGGGTCTGTGGCCAGTTTTTTTTGCCTGCTTTCTTTGAACTTATCCCTGGCTTTTTTTGCGCCCTCATTTGTATTGAGCGCTGTTCTTCTTTTTTGAGTATCTAATGCATCCCAGTTTGCAGGTACCTGCCAGTCCGTTACCGGGTTACCATCCTCGTCAAGGCTGCCTTCTTTTATAACCGGAAAAAGATAGGTGCGTGTTTGACTATTATCATTCAGCCTGTCGAAATACATTTCTTCGGTTTCCGGGAGTTCTTCGGGCCACAACACATCGCACCATTGAAAAAGATAGGCGGCTGCAAACTCAGCGAACGAATACAGGTGGTTCGATTGTGATCCGGTGAAACCCGAATAAAAATTGGTGGCCCGCCGTCCTGGAGGCAATGCTGCAGAAGTAATCTGCATCCACACAAAATCAGTGTCTTGCTGTCCCTGTTTCGAATAATTGTGTTCGGGGTTTTTCGGGAATGGCATTTGCTCCACTTTCTGTAAAAGAAAATTCCCCGTATCGGTGTAATGCTGGATAAGGAAGTCTGAACAGTCGTCTGCATAAATCTGGTCGCCGGTATGAAAAAAATAATGAGGTCTTGCAGTAGGTTCAAGCACCCTGTCGGGTTCAATAAAATCGGGGGCCATGATTTTAGCCAGCACAGCCAAACCATCGCGGCCCCTGCCATGTGGTTTGCGGCAGGATCCGTGGGCGATGCGGAGGTCTTCCATTTTTTCGGGCGCTACCACAAATGATGGTAATTGACCTTTTTTAAATCCGAGCAACGCGGGTTCATCAAGCAACCCAAGAGAAACCAGGTTTTCGAATGAATCTTCGTTTTCGTAAAATAAAAGGTCATACGAAAAAATGCCGCCATGTGTGAATAAGCCAACAGTTTCAATGGTAACTAAAGCAATATGCAGATGTTCCCCAAGTTTGATCGTTGATGTTTTAGCTGATTTGAATGCCACTGTTTTTTCTGGAAAGGAGGGCCCCGACGGATTGCAATAACCGGTATAGAGTTCCAGTTCTATTTTTCTTTCTGCTTTTAATGCTACCCATACAGACACGATCTCCGGCTCCACCCTGCGTACAATAGGACCGCAAAGGATTAAAGGGAGACTATTGAAACGCTCCGCCAATGGATGCAGGAGTGGCATATCGTTAATTGAAGTTTGAATGACAAATTCAACTTTCTGTCGGGGCGTGATGGGTAACTGTAACTTTTTGAGGATTTTCCAGGAGAGATAGATTTTCTTTACCGGTAGTTAGCCAATTGATTCAGCGAAATCGGGACGACAGTTGTCATCTGGTAGGAATGCGGTAATCATTTGATAGGAACAATATATGGCGCGGATTTGTGAGAATAAATATAGCAAAATAACCAGTAAACCAAAAATATGACCTGCTATTCAAACCTGCGCTGCATTTCCCATACTTACCGGGCTGCCTCTTAATTCAGGAAAGCTGCGGTGTGCTAACTTTGTTTCTCCGGTTCTTTATTTTGTGTAGTAACGATATTCTCTTTGTGATGTTCCTGCATATCCTCCTTGTGCAGTTCGTGCAAGCATCGTACTTTCAGGTGATCGTATAAAGAGTGTTTGTCTATTATTAATGAAACAAGACTGGCCACCAATCCCGCAATCATCAAATGGAAGATAACGCTGTGCCTGTCGGTCATTTCAAGCACCAGGATCGCGGAAGTAAAGGGTGTGCGCGTAACCCCTGTTAGAAAGCCAACCATACTGCATAAAATAAGCAGGTTAGCATTTCCTGCAGTGAACTGCATTAATCCTGCCAGGTACGAACCAATGCCCGCACCTGCACTGAGAGAAGGTGCAAAAACGCCCCCGGCTGCCCCGGTTGTGAAACTTAAAATGATACCGCCTACCCTGAAGATCGCGGTATACCAGGGAACCACTTTTTCGGTAGTAAATAAGGTAGTGGTCATTATTCGTTTGCCCGAACCCAGTATCTGGGGATCAATAAAAAAGGAAATCGTTGCAATGATTATTGCGCAAGCCAGCACATACACTAAATGCTGGTAGCGAAATTTAAAAGTAGATTTCCATTTAAATACCTGTAGAATAATTTTAGACATGAAACTTCCAGCTAAACCCGCAACGATGGCAACCACTAATATTCCCCAAAAAATATTTCCGGAAAGATGGGTCACTTGCGGATAACCCAGGTACAAATAAGGGCCTAACAAGGCCTGGGCGGTAAGTCCTGCGATGATTACTGCCGTAAACAATGCGGTTTTAAAATAACTGATATGGGTTTTGCTGAGTTCTTCCACCGCAAAAACAATTCCACCTAACGGCGTATTGAATGCTGCCGCCAGCCCGGCCGCCGCACCCGTCATAATCATATTTCTTTTGGAAACCTTTGGCCACCATGCAGGCAGCCATTCATTCACTTTTCTAAAAACAGCACCGGCTATCTGTATCGTAGGACCTTCTTTTCCCACAATTCCACCGCCGAGCACCATTAAAAACCCGGAAATAGCTTTTACGAAAATTATTTTCAGGCTTAATAGCTTACCGATTTTTTTATCTTCTTTGGGGTTGGCCAGTTCAATAGCGGCCATCACCTGTGGAATGCCACTGCCCCTTGCAAAGGGCGCATATTTATTGACCAACCACCAGGCCAAAACAAAGCATACCGGGGCGAGGATAAAAATCAGCCACGATTTATACTGGATAAAATTAAAAGTTTGCTCCTCGAAAAGGGCAAACATGGAAGAGTAAAAAACAGCTATTAAACCGGTCGCCAGCGATGCTACCCAAAAAGGAATAGCCTGCAGTATATTTAATTTTAACTTTTCATTCCGTATCCCGTCAAAAACCTGTTTTAAAACCTTTCTTATCATTTGCGTCATTAACAATTACTTTCCGTTAAGGATTGATGAAAAATAGCAAATTTAAGACTAACCTCCCAATAATAGGTATTTAGTGTGAATGTTATACTGGCAGTACATTTCAAGCGAATGGGAACTGGCGCACACTTGCCGGGTTTAATGATGAGTGTACATGCATGATCGTGTTCTTTGGATTTTTGGGATCTGTCGATGCAGTTATACAGGTAACAATCCTTATCGTGGAAGGTCATCTATTCTTCAGTTGGAATCCGCTGCAACGCCGCGATCATTTGCTTCACTTCTTCAATGTTCAATTGTACCATTTCGAGACTCTCATTCATATTTGGATTAATGTATTTCATTTTTGAGGGTTGCATTGTTCTTGCCGATGAATGAAATTCTGTAGCAAGCGTTTGCCCCGCTAATGCAGCAATATTGTCCGATCGAACACCTGAGCCCGGCATAATACTGATGCGTTCGTTCGCTTGTCGTATAAGCTGGGCAATTGTTTCGGCGCCTTCTATCGCGGATGGTTTTAGTCCGCTGGTGAGTATACGCTCGCATCCACAGGCAATAACATCCTCCAATGCTTCAAAAGGATTGGCAGCTCTGTCGAACGCCCGGTGAAACGTTACACCGAGTGGGTAAGCGGCTTCGGCCAGCAAGGTAGTGCGTCTGCGGTCTACACTTCCATCGGATTGCAATAATCCAATCACCACCCCATCGCATCCCACCTCTTTACAGAGTGATACATCTTTTTTCATGATCTCAAATTCTTCGTCACTGTATAAAAAATCTCCGCCGCGCGGGCGAATGATAGGGTAGAGGTGGAGCGATGTCTTTTCTCTGGCGGTTTTAATCATGCCATAGCCGGGTGTGGTGCCGCCTTCAGCAGGGTTGTCGCACAGTTCAATGCGACGCGCACCTGATTGCTGAGCCAGCAATA
>DASUFG010000248.1:0-6910 GCA_036274715.1 Agriterribacter sp. | reverse complement strand
ATGGCGCTGATCGAAAAATATCCCGAAATAAAAATTCCTGATCAATTCTATAAGAATAACGGTGAACTTCAGTTCAGCGACATGAACGATGCCGTGCGGAATAGCCGGGCTACGTATTCCAATGGCGCTGTTTATGCCGATTTTGACAATGACGGGGATTTAGACATCGTGGTGAGCAATATCAATGATGATGCGCTGCTATACGAGAATACAACAAGAAAAAGCGGGAATAAGGATTTTGTGGAAATAAAGTTAAACGGCCCCGAAAAGAACAGGAATGCCATAGGTGCAAAATTGATTGTTTTTACCGATAATGGCATCAGGACTTATGAAAATAACCCGGAAAAAGGTTTTATGTCGAGTATGCAGATACCCCTGCATGTTGGACTTGAAAATGCTACGGTTGATTCTGCCTTTTTGGTGTGGCCCGATAACTCTTTTCAGAACGTCCGGATCAACGTGTCAACTCCGCATTCGGAATTTACTTATCACCAGGGTCTATCTCTTTTTAATTATAGTTGGATTACCGGCTTTCACAAGAACGAGGGTAAGCGCATCATAAATATTGCCGGGGATGCAGGGCTTAATTATTGTCATATAGAAAACCAGTTTAATGAGTTCGAGCGGGAACCACTAATGGCGCATATGCTTTCCCGTGAAGGCCCGGCGCTGGCCGTGGCCGATATTAACCATGATGGACTGGAAGACATTTTTATTGGTAGCGCCAAAACTTTTAAAAATGCCATGTATGTGCAACGGCCCAATGGCAGCTTCATACAAACGGACCAGCCGGCGTTGATGGCAGATAGTATGTACGAAGATGTAGACGCAACCTGGGCAGATGTAAATAACGATGGTAATATGGATTTGATCGTGGCTTCGGGCGGTAACGAGTACTACGGCAACGATGAACACTTATTGCCGCGTATATACCTGAATGACGGAAAAGCAAATTTTAAACGGTCACAGAATGCCTTCACCAGGCCCCTTGTGAATGCATCCTGTATTGCTGCCTGCGATTTTAATGGCGATGGCTGGGTAGATCTGTTTGTGGGTGGAAGATCCGTACCATGGAATTATGGTGACACGCCTTCATCTTATTTGCTATTGAATGATGGCGCTGGTAGGTTTAGTGATGTTACCGATGATTACGCCAAAGGATTGTCAAAAATTGGAATGGTAACCGGTGCTGTATGGATAGATATTGACGGAGACGGCGATACAGATCTTGTTGTTTGCTGCGAATGGGGCGCGATATCGGCATTTATAAACAATCAGGGTCGTTTTGAAAGGAAGTCCATCACGGATAAAAAAGGGTGGTGGAATTTTATTTTACCAGTTGACATAGATGGCGATGGCGATATGGATATGGTAGCCGGCAACCTTGGGTTAAACAGCCGGCTTCAGGCTTCTTCCATAGAACCTGTTCGGTTATATTGGAATGACTTTGATAATAACGGAAAGAAGGAACAGGTGATCACTTACTACCTGGGCGGCAAAGAAATACCCTTGCCCGGTAAAGATGAGCTGCAAAAGCAAATGCCTGGTTTGAAGAAAAAGTATATGTATGCGGGGGATTTCGCTAAGGCTTCACTAAAAGATATTTTTTCTGCCGATAAAATTGACCAGGCAAAAGTGCTATCGGCAGATTACTTTTCGAACGCCTTGTTGAAAAATGAGGGTAATGGTAATTTTTCGATTGAGCCACTTCCCTGGAACGCCCAACTCAGCACTTACAGAACTGCGGCAATAGTAAATGCCAACGACGACAGTTTACCGGATATTTTACTGGGTGGAAATTATTACGATAGCAATATTGCTTCCGGCAGGTACGATGCCGATTGCGGCACGATATTAATGAACAGGGGGAATGGTAAATTAGTTTGCGAAAGTTTAAATGGGTTGGTTATAAGAGGACAAGTCCGGCACATAAGTCCTGTAAAAATTGCCGGGGAAGATGCTTTTATTCTTGCAAGAAATGATGATACAGCAGCCGTACTTAAATTTACCACACCAGGTCAATAATGGGAACTCCTGGACTCAACGCACCGGGCAATAAATCCGGGTTATCCATTTACTGGTATCCGGCTCCCCGCTCCTGTTGGTTACGAGCGAATAAAAGGGAATGCCGGGTATGGTTTGATGATGGTCGCTTACATAATGAAGCAGTTGCTCGAATGCCGCCGAATTTGTTTCTGTTCCTCCTCTCACCTCCATCATCAGTATATTCACATTAACGGGCATCCTTTTTGGATAAATATCAGAAGCAGAAGGCAGTGGCTTATCCAACGGCAATGCCACCCGTATAATGTAATGTAAGCTGTCTTCAGCATCAATATTAAGTATGGGATAACCTGTTTCGCGGGCCGAATGCCTGGCCGCATAATCCTTTAATTTGTTGATGCGGTTATAAATATATGCGGTGGAAGGATAGGTTAACGACGTGTCATAAGTTGAAATATAGGTAGAATCCACAATCTTCAAATGATGGATGGTATAGCCGTAAAGGTTTTCGGGCTTTGAAAAAAATGCTGACATTTTTTGAAGGATGCTGTTCATGTCCCGCTTTACCTGTTTCGCCTTCCGGAACCGGATATATCTTTGGATCACATTGTAAGATGTGGGTAGTTCGCCCGACCAATGCAATTGAACCCGCTCTGTTTGGGGTGCAATAAGATAAAGAGAAGTATGTAGCTCAATTTGCTTTTTCTTGATGGTAATGGGGAGCAAAGTAAGATTGTTGTCACTTATCGTATAGGAGTATTCATTTAAAAGGAATTGCTTTTTAGCGGAGTCAGTGCTTACGGTCCCCGGCCACCATTTACTCAAACTTTCATCATTGAGCAACATCCGGTAAACCGCCTGGCGTGTAGCCTTAACTGTTGCATCTGCGGTTATTGTTATTTTATTGGGTATCAAAAGATACACACTTCCAATGAAAGCAAGAAAGAAAATTATTATTCCAATAGACCATTTTTTCATCACCTGTAAATTAATATATTGGAATGTACGAAAGCGATTCATGGCACACAAAAGCCAACTTTTTACCACGATAAGGGAGTGGCAATTGCTCTTTGTTCCACCCATTGCTGATTGCCCATTGCTGATTGCTCATCGCTGATTGCACTCTTCTCACCTTTTTATAGCATTCATCCTGGCTTCAAAAATTTGCTTGTAATATAACCATTTATTTTTCTTTTTGTGTTGAGTTCCATCAATGCTTTTGCTTGCTGGCCTGGTAAAAATCCGGGCAACTATATTATGCCTTTTCTGTAATCTGTCGCATCTTTACGGGTGAATCACATTTTAAATACGCACTCATGCCTGTACAAAACAATAGTAACATTCCCCGCAGAAAATTTATTGCATTAACCGCTGCTGCGGCCGGAGGTTCAGCACTCATGAGCTTCTTTCCCTCCGATGCAGGTGGGCAGGGGAGGAACATGACCATCCGGGAAGCGATTGACATCATTATTAAAAATATCCCGGTAACGCCGTTTAGCGACACGGTAGATACGGTAAAATCGGGCAACCCTGACCAGCTTTTAAAAGGCATTGTTACCACCAGCTTCGCCACCATTGAAGTGATTGAAAAAGCGGCTGCATCGGGTGCGAATTTCATCGTTGCACATGAGCCTACTTTTTATAACCATAGGGATGAAACAGATTGGCTGCAGCAGGACGGGGTATACCAGTACAAGAAAAAACTGCTGGATAAGCATGGCATCGTGGTATGGCGCTTTCACGATTACTGGCATTCCGATAAACCAGATGGTGTTTTAACAGGTGTACTGCATATGCTTGGCTGGGAACAATATGCGGATACTCAAAACCAGCATATCATTACCATTCCCGGGGCCAGTTTTAATAGCATTGCAAAGCACGTTAAAGAAAGGATGCAAATTCCCTCTATCAAAGCCATCGGGGATCCGGCGGAACGATGTTCACGTATTGTGATGTTGCCGGGCGCCGCCGGGGGAAGGGCACAGATACAGGCGATGGAAACAATAAAACCTGATTTGCTGATCTGTGGTGAATTGCAGGAATGGGAAACGAGTGAATATGTTCGCGATGCCCGTGCTAAAGGCGATAAAATGGCGTTAATGGTTTTGGGACATGCCGTTAGCGAGGAACCCGGAATGAGTTGGCTGGTGCCATGGCTTCAACCCAAATTGCCCGGCATTACCATTACGCATATACCTTCGAAGAGTCCGTTCACCTGGTATTAAGGAAGACGGTCATAAAATTGTCGTCAATTTTTGAAGATAAAATACACAGCGCCAATCAGCAGTGCAAAACCAATAAGATGATTTGTGGTGAAGTGAAAGTTTTTGAATGCGAGCGCCGAAAAAATAACAAATACGATTAACGTAATCACTTCCTGTATCACCTTCAGTTGCATCAGCGAAAATGGCCCGCCCAATTCCGAGGAACCAATCCTGTTGGCAGGCACCTGGAAACAGTATTCAAAAAAAGCGATTCCCCAGCTGGCCAGGATAATCAGCCAAACAGATGCAGCAGCGTGATTGCTGCTTTTTCCAAAAAACCGGAGATGACCATACCATGCAAGGGTCATAAAGGAGTTGGATAAAAAAAGCAATGCGATAGTGGAAATGGATTTCATAGTTCTTTTTTTTCCGGAAATTTATGGAATAAAGGAATTTGCTTATCTTTTTATTTTTTGCCGCGAAGAAGCGAAGGCAACAGAAACGATAAACAAACGAAGTGCAGTATAGCAACTCAATGTTCCCCAAGCTTTTTTAACGCTTGCCCCATATCAAAGCCCTTTCCCAATACCGCTTTAAAAGGATCTGATTTTTTCTGTTGCATGCGGGCGGGCACTGTTTTAATGGTGAATTGCGATGGCGATAAACCATGTTTAACTTCTTCCCATTCCAATGGCGTGGATACGGTAGCTAACGGTTTAGGACGCACGCTGTAAGCAGAAGCCAGGGTTTGTCCCCGGCTGTTTTGCAGGTAGTCGATGTAAATTTGATCTTTCTTTCTTTTGGAGAGAGATCTTTCCATCGTGGTAATAGCGGGTAGCCGCTCATGTACCATTGTAGCGATGATTTTGGCAAAGGACCGGGCAGCATCATAACTATATTTTTTATTGCATGGAATATATACGTGCAAACCGCTGGCGCCAGAAGTTTTACAATACCCCGTAATTCCTGCCAGGTCCATTACCTCTTTTACCGCCAATGCCACGTCCACTACCTGGTCAAAAGTGTTTTTATCGGAGGGGTCAATATCAATCACCAGGTAATCAGGGTAATCGGATTTGCTCACTACAGAATTCCACGGGTTCATTTCAATACAGCCAAGATTGGCGATGAACAACAGGCTATCTGTATCATTACAGATTAAATAGTGTACTGTTTTTTGCGAGGATTCGGAATGGATGGCCGCCGTTTTCATCCATGATGGCGCTATGTCTCCGGCATCTTTATGGTAAAATCCTTCATCGGTAATTCCGTTGGGATTGCGTTTTAAAGAAAGTGGCCGGTTTTTCAAATAGGGTAAAATATAGGCAGCCATCTCCCTGTAGTAATCAATGAGATCACCCTTGGTTATTTTTTCTTTGGGCCAATACCATTTATCCAGGTTGGTGAGCGTGAGCTTTTCTTTTTTCATGCCTTTTTCTTTTTAGTTTTGCGTAAAGTCCGAATAGTTGTTTTACGTATTGCGGGAACCACAGTTTTCGTTTCTATCTCCTGTTCTGTTTTTTGCTGAACGGCCGTGCTGTTTTTATCGTTACGGAGTCCCTTAAAGACGGGGTGCCTCAATATCCCGTCCTTCGTGATTTCGGAATACCCCACTTCGCAAACCAATTGCGGTTTTATCCAGGTTACAACGTCGTTGGCGTTTATATCATCCTGTAGAGGCTTTTTTGGAGTAATTAAAGGTTTCATTTGCAGCATCACTTCATCCAGCTTTTTTTCTGAAAACCCTGTGCCCGCATGGCCAATATATTTCAGCTTTTTCCCCTGGTATTGTGCCAATAGCAAAGCGCCAAAATGTTTGCGGCTTCCTTTGGGCTTGGTAAACCCAATAATGATGGCTTCCTGCGACCGGTGAAATTTTATTTTCAACCAATCTTTGGTACGATAACCGGGTTTGTACAGGCTGTCTTTCTTTTTGGCCATAATACCTTCCATCTTGCGTGCCTTTACCAGCCTGAAAAGCTTTTTCCCTTCCTTTTCCACATGTTCGCTATACCGGATATGATGGGTAACCGGCAGCACTTTTTGAAGCAATGCTTTTCTTTGTATCAGTGGCCGGTCTTTTACACTTTTATTTTTATAAGATAGGATGTCAAAAACATAGTAAAGCAAGGTATATCCCGCTTCATTTTTTCTATTCTGCAGGCGTTGAAAATCGGGTTTACCATTTCTGTCCACCAATACAATCTCTCCATCAATGATCATGTTCTCCCTGATGTTCTTCAGCGACTCGTAGATGGAAGGATAGTGCGTGCTGAAGTCAAGACCATTGCGGGAGTATAACAATATTTTTTTAGATTTTATTTCAGTGATTGCCCGGTATCCATCCAGCTTCAATTCAAACACCCAGTCTTCACTGTCGAACACGGTATGCACAGCCGTCGCCAGCATCGGTTTAATATAAGGGTCAATTTTTCTACCGCTTAGCCGCATTTCTTTTTGTTGGTTTTACACTTGTTGTTTTGGCCAATTTCTCAGCGTCGTACTTTGAATCTACTGCATATTCATCATTGTGCTTGATCAGTAACCAATTTTGTTCCTCTTTTTTAAACTGTACCAACACGAATTCACCTTTCAGTTTTTCTCCATGTAACAATATTTTCAATTCCCCTTTCTTTAATGCAAGTAATGCCTGTTGCTCCGAAATTTTGTCCAGCTCTTTGTTAACAGGAAAGTAAACACCG
>DASUFG010000247.1:0-9737 GCA_036274715.1 Agriterribacter sp. | reverse complement strand
GTAATTATTGTAGGCGCGGTACTGCTCGACCGTAAGAACAGTCACTAAAAGGAATCGGGCCCACCTGGCAAATTTTAGTTTTTTTCCCGGATAGGCTCCGATGTATGTTCAGTTCAACCCTGCGTTTATTCATTGATTTTATTGAATAATAGCTGCTCGCCCATAATGGAAAATCTAAGCCCGGTAAATGAGTTTTCTTTGAGTCCCGAAAATGTTACCTGCATTTTTCCAAACATGTCATCGTACACCCAAAAGTTATTGTCTTTTTCCTGCACCATGGGATAGCGTTTTTGATTATACACCAGGAATGCATTATTGTCTTTTATGTCAATTTCAATTGGGCGACAAGCCGGGTTTTCAAATTTTCCTGAATACATTTCAGCATGATCTATATTTGTTCTGTTATTAACCAGGGCTAATGCCTCTGCTCTTTCCTTGTTATCTTCATTACGCTGATGTTGAACAATTTCCAACACATCTGTATTCCAGTCTGTTTGATTTTCTCCAAGTGCCCTGTCGAACAAATTATTGATAAATCCATTGGTATACGTTTCAGTATTCGCAAGTACTACAACGCCAATATTTACTTCAGGCATTATAGCAATATGCGCTATGTATCCACCCGAAACACCGGTATGATACATAACCCGGTTTCCTTTATAAGCGGTGAAGCCAAAACCCAGCCCATAGCTTTTGTACTCGGTTTCGTCTGCCCGCATTCCTCCACCTGTAAATATGATGGGCGTTTGCAGCATTCTGGCAGATTTCTTCGAGAGTAATTGAAGGCTGTCTTTTATTCCTCCGTTTAGTATAAACCATAACCACAACGACATATCGTTAATATCGGTCCAGATTCCTCCGGCAGGTTCAACTCCTTTTAACGAAGGTATAGGCATTTGTGCCAGGCTGTTATTTAACATTTGATAAGGGAGTGCAAAATCTTTTTCCGTAGCCGGTGTTCCATAAAAACTTCGGTTCATGCCCAATGGTGCAAAAAGGCGGTCATGAATAAAGTCTTCATATTTTTTGCCAGAAACCATTTCAACTACATTGCCCGCAACCGTATACATCAGGTTATTGTATATGAAATTATTCCTCAATGGCGCAATTGGTTTTAAGTATTTAATGCGCTCCAGTAATTCCGGCCTACTGAACCCGGCTCCATACCAAATGTAGTCACCTCTTTCAAATCCTGTCCGGTGCGAGAGCATGTCTTTTAGCGTGATTTGCTTTTGGAGTTGAGTGTCACTTAATGAGAGTTGGGGAAAGTATTGAGACACCGGCGTTTCCAGGTCAATTTTATTCTCGTCTTGCAGCAGTAGTAGTGCAGTTGAGGTGAAGCCCTTGGTGCAACTGCCGATGCTGAATAAGGTTTTTGAAGTGATAGTTGTTTTAGTATCAATGTTGGCATACCCCCTTGTTGTTTTTAACAGTACAGAGTCATTTTTAATAACTACCACGGCCAGCCCGGGAATATTCCATTCTTTCATGTATTGATCAATACTGGAGTTAATATCAGCCCATGCATTCGTGGGGCTAACCTGGGCTATGCCTGTTGCTATCCAGCCGGCCAATAAAAGCAGTACACTGAGTTTTTTGATTGTCTTTTTCATTTTATTAAATTTTATGTAAAACTATTATCGCTGTTTTCGTTCCCCTATTTTATGTGATGACTCATTGACATTTGTGATGTTTGTACGCTTATTTGGGACGAATGGTGTTCGTCACAACTTTTAATTAGAGGTAATATTATGCTATACTTTTGTGCGTATGAAAAGAGGGTTAAATCATGCTTTTGCCAGGCAGGAGTTAGTAACTACCATCAGCTTTTGGGCATTTTGGTTTTGCATTATCGCGGTTTTTTTCGGAACGGTTAAATCGTCTTTGCCTGAGGGCGCTACCATTTCCTTCATACTGATTGCCCCCCAGGTTATTCCCGTGTTTTTTTTGAGCTGGTTATTTGATTACTTCCTCAACAGGAAAAGACTGTATGCATTTTTTTTAATTTCAATACCGCTGGTGTGGATAATGGGACTTTTAATTAACCAGTGGTTCAATTGGATGATCAAAGAAGATGAAATGAGAGCCAGCAACGAAGTCTTGTTATTCATATTTGCCGGTATGTATATCGGCGTAAAATATATAAGGGTGGCAATTTCGCAGCGCATGTTGCTGAAGGAAGAAGAGAATAAACGGGTTTTGTCGGAATTGCAGTTATTAAGAGCGCAGCTTAATCCACACTTTTTATTTAACGCATTGAACAGTATTTATTCTCTTATTATCTCTCATTCCGATAAGGCGGGAGAAGCCACGCTGTCATTATCTGAATTAATGCGTTTTCACATTGAATCATCCAGGAGGCAGATGGTGAGCCTCGGGGAAGAAATAGACATGATGACGCAATTTATTGCGCTGGAAAAATTAAGATTGGGCAACAAATGCACGATTAACCTGGATACCGAAATAGATGCACCGGGAGTGGAAATTGCTCCCCTTATATTTATGCCTTTTATAGAAAATGCATTTAAGTATAGCATTTCCAATGAGGCTTCAAAAAATATGATTAACATTAAACTGCATACGCGGTTGCATGAACTGAAATTTGAAGTTAGCAATTCGATTGCCAAATCCAGGAATACACTTAACGAGGGCGTACCAGGGATCGGAATAACCAATACGAAAAAAAGGCTGGACCTGCACTATAAAAACAATTATGAGCTGAACATCGAAAATACCGGCGATCGGTTTACCGTGAATTTGTACATCAAATTGAGATAGCGATGAAATACAGTTGCATCATAGTAGAAGATGAGTTATTGGCGCAAAACGTTATGGAGAAGTATATTCAGGCATTTTCAGTATTGAACCTTGTGCGTGCATTCAGTAATGCCTCTGAAGCCCTGGCTTATTTGAACGAAAACCATGTGGATATTGTGTTTCTTGATATTAATATGCCCGAATTGAGTGGTATTGAATTTTTAAAAATTATGAAGGGGAAACCCCAGGTTATACTTACAACAGCCTACCCGGAATATGCTTTGGAAGGCTATGAATACGCTGTGTGCGATTATCTTTTGAAGCCAATCCGGTATGAACGGTTTTTAAAGGCCGTAAATACGGCTATTGAAAGAATCGGCAAGCCGGTTGTTACCCGGCAGCCTGCTGCAGATCACATTTTTGTAAAGGAAGACCAGCAGGTATATAAAATTGATTTCGCCTCGGTATTATATATCCAGGGAATGGGCAATTATTTGAAGTTTTATTTAACCGGGAAGAAGCCAATCATTACCCGACATACGATCGCTGAAATAGAAGAGCAATTACCCGAACAGCTTTTCTTAAGAGTGCATAAGTCGTACATCGTATCCTTAAATGCCATTACTAAAATGGCGTATGGACAGTTGTATATTAATCATGTTGAGATACCCATAGGGGTAACCTATAAACAAGGCGTAATGAAAAAAATAAAAGTCACCGACCGCCTGCCTCCCCATGCAGGAAGTGAATGAAACTCAAAGGGCACGCCGAATCAGGTCGACTGTTATTTTACCAAAGTATTCCTGATAAATCTCTTTGATTTCGCTCTAAAAAATGCTTACCTTAACCGACCCTAAACAAAATAACGATGCGTATGAAAATGAGTTCCGTACTATTCACTGCTGCAATAACCGGAGTATTGCTGGGAGCATGTAATACCGGAGGCGATAATCCCAATAATAAAGGAGAACAAAAACCCGTAATAGGCGCGTCGATGCTCAGCCTGCAATCGGAGTTTGTAGTCAATGTAAAAGATGCGATGGAGGCCCGGGCTAAAGAAAAGAACATCACCCTCATTGTAAATGATGCCCAGCGCACAGCCGAAAAGCAGGTGCAGCAGGTAGAGACTTTTATCTCGCAAAACGTCGACGCCATCATTCTCAACCCCTGCGAGGTGGAAGCCAGTTCACCGGCCATTGAAAAGGCTAAAGCTGCGGGCATTCCCATTATCAATGTCAATTCCGAAACCACCGCAATACCTGATGGATTTGCGGGGTCAAGAGATGAACAGGCAGGAGAGATCGCAATGGAACAAATTGCTAAGCTCATAGGTGGAAAAGGAAACGTAGTTATGATTGATGGCTATATGGGCCAGGCCGCGCAGATCAAAAGGGCCAGGGGCGCCAAAACTATTTTAAAGAAATATCCCGGAATAAAAATAATAGCGGAACAAAGCGCGGATTGGGACAGGGCAAAGGGCATGAGCCTGATGGAGAACTGGATCCAATCCTATGGCGATAAAATAGACGCCGTATTTGCGCATAATGATGAAATGGGTATGGGCGCACTGCAGGCGTTGGAGCAGGCGAAATTGAAAGATAAAATTGTGGTGGTAAGCATTGACGCCATTGCCGATGCTTTGCAGGCTGTGAAAGATGGCAGGCTTAATGCCACGGTATTCCAGGATGCCAAAGGCCAGGGTGCTGGCGCGATTGACATGGCCATCCAAATGATTAAAAAGCAACCGGTAGAAAACAAGCAGATATTTATTCCTTTTCAATTGGTGACAAAAGAAAATGTGGATGAGTTTTTGAAATAAGGCCTGGGGCAACGTTAAGCGATTGCGAAGAAAGGTGAAAAAGGGGAGAGGAGAAAGGTGCAATTTTCAAAGTTCAACCATAGCATATACACAAACTATGTTGTTCAGGAATAATCTTTAACCCGTGTATTTCCATTCTTTGGATACTGATTGATATGCTTTACCCACCAGAATAATAAACAATCACAATGACATCAGTTTATCAATATGCCCTGTTCAACTCCTCAAAAAACTGCGATGTTGCATCGTAGAAAATTTATTGGCACATCGGCTCTTGTGGCTACCGGGCTCGCTTTGTCGCCTCGTTTCGCATTTGCAGGAAACCCCGTCACCGATAGAAAAATCCGCATCGGCATTATTGGGGGCCGGTTCGGCGCGGGATTTTATTTTCATGAACATCCCAACTGCATTGTGGAGGCGGTGAGTGATCTCCGCACTGACCGACGGGACCATTTGATGAAAGTATACGGCTGCAAAAAATCATACGAATCGCTGGAAAAGTTATTGCTTGATAAAAAAATCGAAGCGGTATTTATTGCCACGGGTGCGCCCGACCATGCCCGGCATGTAATAGCTGCACTACACGCTGGCAAACACGTATTGTGTGCAGTGCCGGCGGCAATGACGCTGGACGAATGTGCCGCCCTGCGTGATACCGTGCAACGCACCGGCCTTACTTATATGATGGCCGAAACAACAGTGTACCGTCAGAATACCATCTCTGTAAAAAAAATGTATAAAGAGGGTATGTTCGGTACTATTTTCAGTGCCGCTGCAGAATACAATCACCCGGGGCTTGAAGTGCTTTTTAACGAGGATGGGGCGCCTACATGGCGGCATGGATTTCCGCCGATGCACTACCCTACGCACTGCACGGCTTTTTTAATAGCGGTAACCGGCGAAAGATTGACCGAAGTAAATGGCATGGGTTGGGGCGATGGAAGTGCGGTGCTAAAAAACAATCCTTACAATAATCCATTCTGGAATGAAACGGCATTCTTTAAAACCAATAAGGGCAACCCTTTCCGGGTGGAAGTGAATTGGCGGGGGGCTTTAAGAGAAGTGGAACGCGGGGAATGGCGTGGTGAGAAAATGAGTTTTTACTCAGCATTTCAAGCAGGAGAACAACACACTATCGTTCGATCCGAGGATGCGATTGGCCAGGATGATGCCGGCTTTCAGCACAAACAGGCCACAGTAGAACTGTACCAGCAGCCCCAATGGTGGCAAACAGATATGCTGCCGGCGCCTTTGCGGCACGATAGCGGGCACGATGGTTCGCATACTTTTATCACACATGAATTTATTGATGCATTGATCAGCAACCGCAGCCCCGAAGTGAACATTTATGAAGCATTGGCATATACAGCCCCGGGTATAGTTGCCCATCAATCCGCATTAAAGGGTGGGGAATGCATGAAAGTGCCCGGATTTGATTAAAGGGATATTGCCCCTGTAAAACATTCGGTCTCCCAAAGAATGTTAAAAAGCGGTGCTTCTTCTACCTTTGTGTTTCTTCCGAAGTTATCGGAACAAGCTGTGGTTCAAAAAAACAATCCACTAACTTCCCTTCGATTTTTTTTAACTTCACCCATCAATAAATATAGTGGCATGACAACCAAAGAAACATTTACCCTCCATGGCAAGCATTTACTCAATAAGATAGAAGAACTGATAGAGGAAGGAAATATCCGGAAAATCACGGTTTCCGACAAATCTGGAAAAGAGATCATGAGCTTTCCGTTATCAATTGGAGTAGTGGGCGCTGTATTGGCGCCGGTGTTGGCCGCAATAGGTGCATTGGCCGCTTTAATTGGTGAATGTTCCATTACGGTAGAAAGAGAGGAACCGAAAGACAAGGAGAAAACTGAATAAACAAAAAAACCGTGTTAAAACCCATCTCTGATTTTAACCCGGTTAATTTGACTTTTTATCATGGTGTTTATGATAGTGGCATTTTTTAACGGGGGAGGTTATGCGCTATTTAAAAAGCTCCTTGAAGTCGGCCTTGAATTCCTGCCATTCTTTATCTGCTTTATCCCAGGCCTTTTCAACATCCTGCTTCGTGTCTTCCCAGGTTTCGGCGGTACTGTTTTTCACCTCCTCTAAATTTCTATCAAGATCTGCCCTGACAGCTTCAAGTTTTTTTTCGGCTTCTGTGCTTTTCTTGCTCCCGTCTTTCTTAAGAGCCTCGATTTTTTCATCTATTTCTTTTTTTCGTGCATGTATACGGGCGGTGGCTTCTGCTTTCCGTGCTTCGAAGTGGGCGTTCGCTGTATCGGCCTTCATTTCCAGCCCCTCACTAATCTGCTCCGTGCCTTCTTTTATTTTTTCATCGGCGGTATCATTGCTGCTACTATCGCAGGCCATGAATGCTACCGCAGAAAATATTAAAAGATATTTTTTCATCTTACTGTGTTTAGTTTGAAAATGCTGTTGATGATTTCCAGTACGATAAAGGCAAACCGCATTCCAATTCACATCCGGGAAAAATCAAGAAGCGATTTTTCTAAAATCGCGCAGCTGTTAACCTGCACTGAGCCTGGTTTACAACTGTTTTTGTCTGCCTCAAATTATATATATTAATGGTTGTATGCGGATGATTCAATTTTGCATGCCTGGAAAGTAAGCAGGTATTTTTTTAACCATTTGTGGAAGCATTTCCCCGGCTGCGGCTTCGCTTTATCAAGTAGCAAAACAATAGAATGAGGTAAACAGCGGTTTACATCCTGTATAATATAAACGTGGCTAAAGCAGCGATGGCTGTATTTAAAAAGTTAACTGCATTGTTACCAAGGATGCGTTTATTTTCGAGCGTGGTGCCCAGGATGGAGTCTGCAATGTTGCCGATGGTTCCAGCAACAATAATAAGCAGCAATTTTTTTAAACTCCAGCCGGCACAAGCGCAATATACAAAAGCAACAAAAGTGCTTCCGATAATTCCAGCAATGGTTCCCTGCCAACTCACGGCACCATTTGCTCCGCGCACCGATTTGCGAAGCGATAGAATATCATAGTACCGGCTACCATATATATTTCCCAACTCCGATGAAACTGTATCGGCAGCAGCAGCCGAAAAACTTGCCGCAATCATCAGTTGCAGTACAGCAACGTCGCCCATGCCCAATATAGCCAGCAAAGCCAGTATAGCTGGTACCCCCGCATTGGCAACCACCTGCCTGGCATTTCTTTTACCAAGCTCATTTTCAGCTAACCCGGATTTTATTTTCCTGTTTAATTGCCATGATGTGGCGGTTACACCCAATACAAAAAAGCTGGCCAGCAGGCAGAGTCCGCCAAACCCTGTTCCAACGAAAATCAGGAGGGCCAATGCGGCGCCTGTAACAGCGGCCGACGGCGTTAGCTTTTGCTTCCACGTACTGATGACCATCCCTGTTATTATAAGGGCAACACCGGCAATGAACGACAAATACATGGGCGCAAATGTACAGGCGAAGGATTACATGGAGCCACCATTTTGTAACCAGTTTCAAAATTGCAAGAACAGTCGCCCATAAACTGTTTGTTAAACCTAAGAACATTTAGGAAACTCTCTCTTGGGAGTAATTGCTGTTATTTGGGTAATATTTATTGATAAACAATAAAAATAACTTGTTTATTAATAAAATAACTTGTAATCTTGCAGTATTAAATTTTTTGCAATGAAACCGAGACTCATTTTGTCATTTCTGAAAGTAGCCACCAGTATTTTGATGTGGCTGTTAATCGGCTTTACCGCTTTCGTGCTGGTGGCCTCTATATTAGCTATTGCCGACAGCAATGCCGCGCAGCCTAAAATGGGGCTAAAAGCAAACCCCTATGAAGTGCTGGCCTTTGAAGGCGCGCCGGAAGCACTACCTTATACCTATGCTACAGACAGCGTGGTGAGCTACCAGCAGGTAGTGAACAGGTATAAAGTGCAGGTGTCACCCCATTCTGCTATGGGATACTACTCCATGGTGATGGCATTAATCTTCATGGGATTGGGAATTGCGGTGTTGTGGAACTTTAAAAAGATTTTTAGCGAAACCAATCTGGATGATCCATTTAAGCACAATATCCCGCGACGATTGAAAATACTGGCCGTTTTATTTATTGTTTCCGACGTTTTGAAATTGATCAACTACTTCTTGTTTAACAGCTTTTTGCACCAGTCGATCATAAACCCCAGGTTTCAACTCATTACCGATACGGGCAGCGGTATAATAACAGGACTGATCATCTGGATCATCGCCGTGGTGTATCACCGGGGCATTGAGTTGCAGCAGGAAAACGCTTTAACTGTTTAACCATGGCAATAATCGTTAACCTCGATGTAATGTTGGCCAAGCGTAAAATGTCGTTATCGGAGCTGGCGGAAAAGGTGGATATCACACTGTCCAATCTTTCCATATTAAAAACAGGAAAGGCTAAAGCCATACGTTTTTCCACGCTGGAGAAAATATGCGAGGTGCTGGAATGCCAACCGGGTGATATCCTGGAATTCAGCGTGGAATAACGATTTTGGGTCTGTTAGTACGCTGTGTGTGAAAGCAATGAGGAAGGAAAACGCACGCAAACCAGAGAAAAAAACATGAAGAAGTGGTGTTATTCTTTCTTCATGTTTTTTACGGTATAAATACCCTTCGGTTATATTTGATGCACAGACGGTTGTTTCTTTTTCCCGAACAGGTTTCCAAAACTGCCGAAATTATCGTCAAGGAATTTTGTTCCTTTTTCTTTCCAGGCTTCTTTTTGTGCCGGTGTCATTCTCGAAAACCTGTAATAGCCATAAGCTGCGGCTGCGGCTGCAAGCAGCAGTCCTAATCCTTTCTTTTGCATAACCTAAAATTTAGAAATGAATAATCGTTTATGATATAGAATAAAATATCGTGCCGTAAACAAGTAGACTGCCAGGTGGCTCGAAAAAAGGTTTCTCTTGCCTGTAATAGACCAATAAAATCTGGTTGTGAGTATATATTTCCACAATCCTGCCGAAAAGCCAAAGATGCACGGCAACATAAAGATATAGCCTGGTGCTTAAAATCTTTCCTGGCGGACTTTCCTCGCATTAGTATAAATTAGTTTTTGATGTCTCTTATTTCATGTATTTGCAGGGTTATCATTTTTTTCTCCTTTCTCTAAAGAAGAAAGTTGCATACCGGTAAAATAGATCAGCCAA
>DASUFG010000246.1:0-3206 GCA_036274715.1 Agriterribacter sp. | reverse complement strand
AGCAGCCATCTCCGCTGGGTTGCTGGTGAAGCCGGATCACATTATCTGCGCGCAACACCAGTAACGGTGGTGAAATAATCGACCTACGCCAGGGTGGAGGGCGGAGCCGGATATACACCGGTGCGAGCGAGATTTTACGTAGCTTTCAGTTTAAAGACATCGTTGATCTATTCTTACAAAGTAGAAAACAAGATACAACACTAATGAAAAGAAGAAATTTTCTGGGTGCGTCCGGGATGTTCCCCTTCGTTGCAGGAGACCTCGCCAAAAACCTTCCGACACAAGTCAATCCATTAGTATCTGTTGACTGGCAAAGCAGCATGCCATCCGGCGCCCGGGATTTTTTTTATAAGCCGGAAAATGCCTGGGCGGCAGATTTTATACCAATGTATGCCGAAGGAAAATTTCAGTTGTTTTACTTACTGGATTGGCGGAATGCCGAAAAATACGGAGAAGGAACTCCCTGGTACAGGTTGTCGACAACAGATTTTGTGCACTTTGAAGAACACGGAGAGGTAATACCACGTGGTAAAAAGGAAGACCAGGATCTTTACATCTTCACGGGAAGTGCTTTAAAAGGTAATGACAACAAATATCACATTTTTTATACCGGTCACAATCACCATTTAGCCGAATCGGGCAAACCCATACAGGCCGTTATGCATGCCGTAAGTGATGATCTGCAGCACTGGACGAAAATCCCTCAACATACATTTTTCGCGCCCGTGGATCGTTATGAAATGAACGATTGGCGCGATCCTTTTGTTTTTTTTAACGAAGAAACAAAGGAATACAACATGCTGCTGGCAGCAAGATTCAACAAGGGAATACCCCGACGACGCGGACTCACGGCATTTTGTACCTCGAAAGACCTCGTGAAATGGAACGTAAGAGAGGCTTTCTATGCCCCGAATGAATATTTCACACATGAATGCCCTGACCTCTTTAAGATGGGCGACTGGTGGTACCTGGTGTTTTCAGAATTTACCGATCTTGTAGCTACGAGGTACCGGATGAGCCGTTCTTTAAAAGGCCCCTGGCTTACGCCTAAACAGGATACCTTCGACGGGCACGCCTTCTACGCCGCAAAAACAGCGTCCGATGGAAACAACAGATTCATTTTTGGCTGGAATCCTACGCGTAGTGAAAATAAAGACAATGGCGGCTGGAACTGGGGAGGCAACCTTGTGGTACACCAGATAATTCAACAACCCGATGGGGCCCTATCTGTTCGGGTACCCGATACCGTACGAAAAGCATTCAATAAAACCCAATCTCCATCATTCAGCACGGCAGATGGGAAAAGCATTGCCGGCACCAAAGAGATAACAATAAAAGCAGATGGCGTTTTTAACGCCGTCACAGCAGGACGTATGCCCGATACCTGCAGGATATATGCAATGGTAACAATCACTAAACAACCCAGGGAATTCGGTTGTATGCTACGCTGCAGCGATGACCTGGAAAAGTGTTATTACATCAGGCTTGAGCCGGGTAAAAACAGGTTGGTATTCGATATGTGGCCAAGACGCGTCAGCGAAACATATCATATGGTAGAACTCGAACGAGCGGTGGAATGCAAACCAGGCTCTCCCGTTTCTCTTGAAGTATTTATGGATGGCGATAAGGGTGTCGCCTACGTCAACGACAAAGTCGCGATGAATTTTCGTGCGTATGATATTCCGAAGGGCAATTGGGGTTTCTTCGTAAACGACGGCACCGCCCTCTTTGAAAATATCGAATTGACAACGCTATAAAAGACAAAGTTCCAGCCCGATCAGTTCCGCGAAGCCTGGTGCAAAAAATACCTACTTCGCATCAGCCTCTACCTGTAGCCTTGTACGCCAGACAGGGACCTGCTGCGAAGTAAATAGCATTTAGTTTTAGTGGGCGTCAATCCCCTTCCCCTTCGGAGTTCCTTATACACAGTTCCCCCTCAATCTTCCCGGCGGGTTTTGTCAATCGCGTCCAGCAGTCCATCTTTGAAAGTATCTTCCCCCAATTGCCAGAACATAATACCGTTCAATTGATGTTCGATGACATACCGGGTTTTTAACTCAACAGAACGTCTATTATCATAAGAAGCCATTAATCTTCTTTGCGCGTTAAACGAATAGGGTGCGTTGGCCGTGCTGTCCCAGTACTGTATAAAACCATTGTCCGTACTGAGCGTATCCGCCTGCCGGTTAAAAGACAACCCCTTTAAAAATCTACCAGGTCTGTACAGCCCGTTTTGGAGTGTATCGTTTACTTCATACAGCCTGGCATAAAAGGCTGCCCCTACCACAATTTTATCGGCAGGTACTCCCGCCGCAAGCATCATCTGCACGCCGTGATCGGTGGATTCTTTTTGATCCGGCGTTGAATATAATGGCGTATGATGGCCGCTCTTTGTAGTGTAGCCATTGACCAGGTCATAGCTCATCAGGTTAACCCTATCTACTATTTTCATCACCTTCTTCCATTCAACAGATGAATCAATAAATGCAGTAAATCCACCTGCCGCAAAACTGATCTCATTTTTTTTGCCCAATTTTTTTCTGAGTTGCTTGACCAGGTGAGTGAAGGCTGGTTTGTCTTCAGGACTGAAAGGATGACCGGGAGGACCTTCTATGGCGGGATATTCCCAATCCAAATCGATCCCATCGGTGCCGAAATAATCGTTGATTTCCTTCACAGACTTTGCGAATTCTTTTCTCCCTTTACGTGTTGTAAATACAGGTGAACAGGTTTTGCATCCACCCCATCCGCCAAGCGACAGAATTATTTTCAGGTTAGGATTACGGCTTTTTAAGGCAACCATTTTTTGAATGGCGGCTGTGTCGCGGGCACTTCCTATATGCAGGCGATTACCCTTTAAGTGACCGAAACAGAAGATCAGGTGTGTCAATTTTTCTATGGCAAAACTGTCAAGCCGATCGGGTCTTCCGGCATAATATGCAATCACGGCTATGTCTTTCTTCTCTTTATTGGTTTGAGCAGATGCAGAAAAACAAAGGAGGTTCAGCGCTATACATACTGCCAGGAAAGATTTGTTCATATAGAGTAGTTTTTGAAGGTTGTAATGGCAGCATGCAAATATAAAGCAGTCGTTCAAATATTGCTGTTTACACGAGGAGATAAAAATTTATTCGCCATAGTAACTCCTCCTGCAGAGCCTCGCGCCTCGAAGAAAGGTACCTCCAGCCCCCACTAAAACCCTTTTG
>DASUFG010000245.1:0-3927 GCA_036274715.1 Agriterribacter sp. | reverse complement strand
GCTAAAACAGCTACCTGTGGTTGGTTGATAATGGGTGTACCCATCAAACTGCCAAAGGTACCCACGTTGGTTACGGTAAAGGTTCCGTTTTGAGTATCATCGGGCTTTAATCGGCCGTTACGGGCTGCATCGGCCAAACGGTTCACTTTTTTTGCCAACCCGGTCAGGTTCAATAAATCTGCTTCCTGGATAACGGGAACCACGAGGTTGCCGTTAGGTAAGGCAGTTGCCATGCTGATGTTGATGTCTTTGCGAACAATAATTTTGTCGCCGTCAACACTGGCATTCAGCCAGGGGTATTTTTTGATACATTTAATAACCGCCTCAATAAATAAAGGTGTGAAGGTTAATTTCTCTCCTTCCTGTTTTTCAAAACCGGCCTTCACTTTTTCTCTCCACTGCACCATATTGGTTACGTCGCATTCGGTAAAACTGGTAACATGTGCGCTGGTGTGTTTACTGTCTACCATATGCTTCGCGATTAGCTTGCGCATACGATCCATTTCAATAATTTCCACATTGCCGGCATATTCAACCGCTGGTTTTTCTGCTTTTTCGGATACCGCCGGTTCCGAAGGTGTAACGGTGGCGGGTGGCGGAGCGTATGCTTTCTGCAATTCCTCCTTTTGCGTAGTTTCAGCTGCCATCATTTTTCTTCCGCCAGCAATCCATTGCAAAATATCTTTTTTGGTTACACGCCCTTCATTTCCTGTGCCTGGTATTTTTTCCAGTTCGGAAAGACTCACCCCTTCATTGGCAGCAATATTCAAAACCAGGGGAGAATAAAACCTGGCTCCTGTTGTTTTGGGTACCAACATGGCAGAAGGTTGGTAGGGCACTTCGTTTATTTCTTCCTCAGCTTCCTGCGCCTCTACAACCGGGGCTGGAACGGCAACATGACCTTCCACATTATTTTCTGATCTGATCTTTGCAATAACAGTACCGATGGGTACCACATCATTTTCCTTATACAATAACTCCTCAATGACGCCTTCGGCAGTAGAAGGCACTTCACTATCCACTTTATCGGTGGCAATTTCCAGTACGGTTTCGTCCATTTTAACACTATCACCCGGTTTTTTAGTCCAGTGTAAAATAGTAGCTTCCATGATACTTTCGCCCAATTTGGGCATTACCAGGTCAACTATCGCCATATCTGCATTTTAATTTTCATTAGATTCAAAGGTAAGTATTGCAGCTCATATAGAAACCCGTGGAAATGGATGTGCATATTTTTATAATAACTCTGTCCCATTCACTTATTTGTTGCCAAAATAAACCCTCGCTCTTACGAAATCATTAGTTTCCGTAACAGGTTCAGTGCATAATGGGACGCCATCTCAATATTGCGTTGCCGGTCGTACCGGAAATGAAATTGCGCGGCAATTATCTTGTTAATGCTCCCTGCAGCAATCCATACCGTACCCACCGGCTTTTCCGGGCTGCCACCGCCAGGTCCCATAATACCTGAAGTGGCAACCGCATAATCCGTGTTCATTTTTTTTAAAATGCCGGTCACCATTTCTTTCACCGTGGCTTCACTGACGGCACCTTCAGACAACAACGTATCTTTCTGCACCCCAAGTACATTCTCCTTTGCTTCGTTGGCGTAACTTACTACACTTCCTTTATAAATATCTGAAGACCCCGCAATGGAAGTAATAAGATGGGCAATATAGCCGCCGGTGCAGCTTTCGGCAGTAGAAAGCGTTTTCCCGGATTCCCGCAGCCTTTTTTCAATAACCTGAGGCAGGCTGAGGTCTTCGTCCACTACCAGCCATTCGGCCACCAGGGTTTTCAATTGCTGAAACTCGCGATCCAGGGTGTCCTGCAACCTTTGTTTATTTTGGTCGCTGCCGGTAATGCGTAAACGCACCATACCATAATTGGGCAGGTAGGCCAATTTAATGTGTGCGGGTAATTGCGCTTCCCAGTCACTGATTTTTTCCGCAATGAATGATTCGCCTATGCCAAACGTAACCAAGGTACGATGATCAATAAAGGGAAAAGTAAAATATCGCTGTAAATGGGGAATCACATAATCAGCCATCATTCCTTTCATTTCATGCGGCACGCCGGGCATACTCACATAAATTAATCCGTCTTTCTCGAACCACATGCCGGGAGCCGTTCCTCTCTTGTTTGGAATAACGGTGCAGTTGTCCGGTACCTCTGCCTGTTTAAGATTACGGTCTATAATAGGGCGGTTGAGCGCTGCAAAAATGGCTTTTACATTCGCAAGGGCATCGTCATTAATCACCAATGAACCGCCAGAATATTCACAAAGCACCGGCTTGGTAATATCATCGGCCGTTGGACCCAATCCGCCTGTTACCAGGATAATTGAGGCAGTTTTGCTTTCTTCGTCCAATGCATGCATAATTTCTTCCTTACTATCGCCCACCGATACACGCCGCCTGAGCCATATGCCCGCTATATTCATTTCCCTGGCCATCCACGCACTGTTGGTATCTACAACCTGGCCGATCAACAACTCATCGCCGATGGTAATAATAGAGGCGTATACCTGGGGAGTTTGTTGTAGTGAATCAGATATCTGTGCCATCGTAAATTTCCTGCAAGATAAGTGTTAAGTCATTTGTCTGAACGACCAAACCACCATCTTCTATATTGTGAAACAACCTTTATTAACCGCTTTTCTTCGGGAAACGATAATACAGCTTTTGAGCGTTTTAATCGCCATACATTCTTTCAGGGAGAAAACTCCAAGATATAATACAAATTTTCTTCCCTTATCTACATTACTTCCCGAAAGAAAAGGATTTCGAATATACCCGGGGATTCACCAGTGTATCACATTTATCATCTTCGACCCGGGTTTCGCCACAAACCATAACCGCATCGGAATACCTATACGAATCATTGAACGGTGTGATTACCCACACGCCAGAAAAAATAAGGATCCGACAATGTTTCTGGTGATCTCATTATGATTCAAAACGGGCGGCCAGCTATCGCAAGGATGTACTCGTCATCATATTCAGTGTAATACCCGGCAACCCGTTCCTGTGAAAAGTAGCCTTGCACAGAAACAAAATTGCATTTTGGCACCGGTTCTTTAACTTCATTTTCCATATTGTACATTTAAATATTCCGGTTAGCTATTGTAAATAATTTCTTCGATGAAAAAAATGAAACCGTTGTTTTTTAAAAGCTGCAGCCGCTTTGCAGGATATGTAGCAGTTTTCATATTAGCATTAATGTCAAACGCAGTGTGTGCACAATCCATCACCCAAAAACTTCAAAACGCATTTCGCCTGTTTGAGGAAGACGATCAGCTGGCACACGCCACAAGTTCATTGTACGTTATTGATGCAAAAACCGGAAATGTGGTGTTTGAAAAAAATGCTCAAACCGGGTTGGCGCCGGCATCCACGCAAAAAATCATTACCAGTTCCACCGCCTTTGCATTATTGGGCGAAGACTATCGTTACCATACGAAGTTTGGCGTAACAGGCAATGATGGTGTTTTATATATTTTTCCTTCCGGCGACCCCACATTGGGAAGTGAACGATGGAACGATACCAAGGCTGCCGGAATGTTATCGAGGATTATTCAGTCGCTTTCCCAAAAAAATCTAAAATACCATTCTGTTATTGTGGATAGCCGGCAGTGGGAACCCAATACAATACCCGACGGTTGGATATGGCAGGATATCGGGAACTACTATGGAGCCGGGGCAGCAAAATTAAACTGGCGGGAAAACCAATATGACCTGCTGTTACAATCGGGCAACAATGTTGGGGACCCGGTGCATATTGCCCGTACCAATCCTAAATTGTTTGGATACAGTTTTCATTCGACAGCCACTTCCGCGGCTGCTGGAACAGGAGACAATGCTTATATTTATTTCCCTTTAAAAGATAGCAGCGGAATTATAGCCGGCACCATCCCTGTGCGTGAAA
>DASUFG010000244.1:0-3306 GCA_036274715.1 Agriterribacter sp. | reverse complement strand
TTCACTGCATAAGCATGAGACTACGAGTAGTGACCCCAATGTAAGAAATGTGTGGAATGATGTTACGGTATCCATATCAAGGGCCATTACCGCGTTGAATACCTTACCAGATAACAACGACCCGAATGCCAAGCTGTTTTTAGCCGAAGCGAGAGGAATGAGGGCATATTATTCCATGCTCACACTCGACTTGTTCGGAGTTGTTTTTGTGAAAGATGATCCCGGAGCCACCTCTACAATTATCAGGGGTGAAGAGGCCATTGAATATATTAAATCGGAATTGCTGGCGGTGGAACCATTGCTTGATAATACCGTTGGGCCAGGAAGAATTACAAAAGCGGCCGTTTGGGGCTTACTCGCAAGATTATATCTGCAGTCGGCTGTTTACCGCGACATTTATGCATCTTCCTTTGACTTCAGGTCCGAGGATATGGACAAGGTAATTGAGTACTGCGACAAAATCATCAACTCCGGGCAATTCAATTTAGCATCCGAGTATTTCTCAGTGTTTGATGGAGAAAATCATAACAATAAAGAATTGATTTTTGCGGTAGACCAGCGGCCCGATCTGAACGGGCATAACCGTATGGCATATTTTTCCCTGTCGGGCGACCAGTACCCATTACCAGCCTTTACCGGCGCCAATGGCACAGATGGTCCCGGCATAACATCCGATTTTTACCAAACCTGGGCACAGGCCTACGCACCGGTAGATCCTGCTGCTGCAGACGGCAGATTTTTTAAGCAAAACCTGTCAATTTACACCAACCCCGCCGATAGCTGTGTGCCCGCAGATCAGTTTTACATTAACCGGGGAATTTTAAGAGGACAACAATATGGCTTAATCAGGAAAAATGGCGTATTCCTGACTTGTCCCGGCGGACAGATGCTCGTAGGACCGTTGTTTAATGACTCGCGTAGCCGACCCGACCTACCGGTTAACTTTACCGAACAAATTGATTTTACCGTAGCCGGAAGCAATTACAATACAGGCTACCGGGTAGAGAAGTATGAGTTCAGCCGCACCTCCGTTAGTGGCAGAAATTTCGGGCAGCACGATATTGTAATTTTAAGATTGGCTGACATTTACCTGATGCGTGCAGAAGCGAGGTTAAGAAAAGGTGGTGGTGAAGCTGCGGCTTTGGATGATGTAAATACTATAAGAGCCGCCAGAACCGCCAGGGTTGTACCTCCACCGTTAACAGAAATGAATCTTGACCTGTTATATCGCGAAAGGGGTTTTGAACTGTATTGGGAAATGGTTCGCCGAACAGACATGATCCGTTTCGGAAAATATGAAGGTAGCTGGACTGAAAAAGATAATGCAGATGCGAAAAAGCGAATTTATCCCATTCCGCAAACCGCTATCGACGGGGCTTCTAACCTGGAAGGCTACCTGCTGCAAAACCCGGGATACTAATATTCTTTAAACCTAACAGGTTCTTCAAAAATCCGAAGGCTGAAATTTCGAAATTCGAAATATTGGTCTTCGGATTTTAATTTTCAGAACACCGCTAAAAACTTGCCCCTTAAGATGGACCGCCTGCAAAATGGCGCAACAAGCCCAACGGGTTTCCTCTACCGCTTCTTTCGTTTGGCAAACGTTCATTTTTGCATTACATTCATACACTTTAATAACAAAGTGCTATGAAGATATTACAGGTATTTTTTTTGCTCATTCCGGCCTGCTTTCAATTGCCGTTGCAAGGTCAACCATTAGAGAACAATAGGGACGAATCAAAAGTGCCGGCCTACACCCTACCCGATCCGTTAATTTCTCCGGAAGGGAAACCCATCACTACAAGTAAAGCATGGGAAACGCAACAAAGACCGTATATTTTGCAATTATTTACGGATAATGTTTACGGACCCATTCCGTCCAAACCCGCAGGCTTGCATTTTCAAATTACGGAAACTGACAATAATGCTTTGAATGGCAAAGCCATCCGGAAACAGGTAACTATTTATTTTGCACAAGGGAACAATGCACCATCGATGGAATTGCTGCTATACCTTCCTAAAAAAAGCAGTCCTGCACCCGTATTCGTTGGATTAAATTTTAATGGCAACCACACCATCAGCAACGACCCGGATATAAAGCCAGCACGGATATTAAAAAAGAAAGATCCCCAAATGCCGGATAACGAAGCTATCGCCAGTTCGAGAGGCACTTCTTCAGGCCGCTGGCCACTGGAAGCAATCATTAATAAGGGCTATGGCGTAGCCACGGCTTATTATTACGACCTGGAGCCCGACAACAAAGACGGATGGAAAGAAGGTATACGAACCACTTTAAAAGACAAATTACAGATTGAACCGGATGCATGGAGCGCCATAGGAGCATGGAGTTGGGGATTAAGCCGGATACAGGATTACCTTGAATCAGACAAGGATGTTGATGCAAGCAGAACTATATTGATCGGGCATTCCAGGCTGGGCAAAACAGCGTTGTGGGCCGGGGCGAATGATCAACGTTTTAAAAAAGTGATCTCCAACGATTCCGGCGAAGGTGGCGCCGCATTATCGCGCAGGTGGTTCGGGGAAACCATTCGCGACCTGAACACCAGTTTTCCACATTGGTTCATTGCCCGCTATAAAACATACAACGATCACCCGGAACAACTTCCTGTTGACCAGCATATGTTGCTGGCGCTGGTAGCACCCCGCCCTTTGTATGTTGCCAGCGCGGAAGATGATACATGGGCTGATCCCAAAGGGGAATTTCTTTCGGCTAAAAATGCGGAACCTGTTTATCGATTATATGGACTGAAAGGGTTGGGTGTGGACGCCATGCCCGCGGTAAATCATCCCGCAGGACAAACCATTCGCTATCATATGAGAACAGGCAAGCACGATATTAACCTGTACGACTGGACACAATATCTTGAATTTGCCGATGCTGCTAAATAGGCCCGCATATCACACAACTGCAGATCTTTCAAAAAAACTGAAATAAAATAAAAGAAAATGATGAAGAAAAATAAATATGACCGGCGAAAATTTATTGGCACAACCGTGGCGGGAAGCATTGGCTTTAGTATGGCCAATAGCCTTTTTTCTTTGCACGCCTCCACCAATCAATCAAAAAAAAGAGTAGGCATTATCGGGCTGGACACTTCACATAGCATTGCTTTTACAAAAGCGCTTAACACACCGGATGCAATGGCAACCTTAGGGGGATACAAAGTGGTGGCAGCCTATCCAAAAGGCAGCAACGACATTGAATCTTCCACCAAAAGGATTCCTGGTTATACAGAAGAGGTGAAGACGATGGGCGTGGAAATTGTGGGTTCCATCAATGAGTTG
>DASUFG010000243.1:0-2555 GCA_036274715.1 Agriterribacter sp. | reverse complement strand
CAGTTGCTTATTATTCAATGGAAAGGTCATATTGAGCCGGTAACGAAAGCGGGTACGGTAACCGATGCTTAGCCAACGTTCCTCTACCCGGATGCGGTGCTGTATGCGCAGGCGTTGAATGGCATGGTTAATCGTAAATTGCTGCCATAGCCGGAATTCCTGGTTAGCAATGGGTTTCGAAAAATTACCTTTTTCAAAATAGGTGTTATGGCTACCCATACCCGCCCAAAAAGAAAAAGTGGGATTGATGTTATACCCCAACCCAGTTTGCATTTCATAGTAGTAAAAATCCTTAATACACTTATTCGACCGGAGCTGGAGCGTTACAAAAGTCTGCCAGTTTTTATCAAGCTTTATTAGCCCGTTAACCACATGCCAAACACCAGGTTCCCTTTGTTGCGAAAACGCAACGATCGACGAAAGGAAAAAAATAATGGCAATGCAATATTTTAACACGATTACACAGTTTGCAGTTCTGGAATCTATTTAAAAAATATCCTGTATAACTAAAAACCCTGCCGTAAACAACAGCAGGGTTTAAAAATACTTAAAAGCGATTTTATATCCTGAAATGCGCAAATGCTTTATTGGCATCCGCCATACGGTGTGTATCTTCTTTCTTCTTAAACGCTGCACCCTCACCTTTACTTGCGGCTACAATTTCATTGGCTAACTTATCCGCCATTGTTTTACCATTTCTATCGCGGCTAAAACGGATCAGCCATTTTATGCTGAGTGATATTTTACGGTCGGGACGAACTTCAGCCGGAATCTGGAAAGTAGCGCCGCCAATTCTGCGGCTGCGAACCTCTACACCAGGTGTTACGTTATTCAATGCGCGTTTCCAGATTTCATACCCGTTTTCACCGGATATTTTTGAAACACGGTCGATAGCGTTATAAAAAATATCGTAAGCAGTGCTTTTTTTGCCACCCCACATTAAATTATTAACGAAACGGGTTACCAGTTTGTCGTTAAACTTTGGATCAGGTGCTAAAGGTAATTTTTTGGCTTGTGCTTTACGCATGTTGGTTAAATATTATTACTCAATCTGTTTACTTAATGATTCAGGAAACTGCTATTTTTTAGCTTTTTCCTTTTTTGTTCCGTATTTGGAACGGCTTTGTTTACGGTCTTTTACTCCGGCAGTATCCAAACTACCCCTTACAATATGGTAACGAACACCAGGTAAATCCTTCACACGACCACCCCTGATGAGCACGATAGAGTGTTCCTGCAAATTATGTCCTTCACCCGGGATGTAAGCAATAACTTCCACCTTGTTGGTTAAACGAACTTTTGCCACTTTACGCAGCGCTGAATTGGGTTTTTTGGGAGTGGTAGTATATACACGGGTACATACGCCACGACGCTGCGGACAGCTATCCAAAGCCCTTGATTTGCTTTTTGCGCGGATAATTTCTCTACCTTTTCTAACTAATTGATTTATTGTAGGCATTATAACCTTTTATTTTTAGGACGGCAAAGGTAAGTGGCTTGTTGGGAAATACCAAAATTTATAGTTTAAATTCCTCAAAAATACCTTCGTATCACAATATTAGCACAACCCGGGGGCTTGAACTATTCAGTATTGCATAGAAAATGGCAGGTTTACCAACAAGTTGTCTACATCTCCCCGTAGAGCCATCTTTTTCCGAAACCCACAAAAAAAGCCAATCATCACGAACAGCTTCAATGCTTTATACTTTTTTGATGCTACACCCTAAACAGCCAGTTGTGCTGGTCGGGTGCAGTCCCCTGCCTGATTGCGTTTAGCTTCTGCTTTACCGTATTACTTAATGTCCAGTCTTTTTCACTGAATTTCATCACGTAATCCTTGTATTTGAGCTTTTGTATCATGGCAACTGTAGCGGCAGTGCCTGTACCAAAAACCTCCTGGAACTTGCCTGCTTGATGTGCTTGAATCACCTCATCAATGGATATCCGCCTTTCTTCCACTACGATACCCATTTCACGAAGAAGGGTAATAACGCTGTCGCGGGTTACCCCGTTTAATATGGTTCCTTCTTCAAGTGATGGCGTGATAGCGATATTATTAATAATAAAAAACACATTCATCATGCCCACTTCCTGCAACCACTTATGTTCAAAAGCATCGGTCCATAACACCTGGTCATAGCCATTCTGCCTTGCAATCGTGGCCGCCAGCATGCTGCCCCCGTAATTGCCTGCATTTTTTGAAAACCCGACACCGCCGGGAGCAGCTCTTGTAAACGTCTCCTCCACGGCAATTTTCATCGGTTCCGCATAGTAAGGCCCTGTTGGACTCAACATGACGATGAATTTATAAGTATCGGATGGTTTCACGCCTAAGGCCACATCGGAAGCAAACATCAGTGGGCGTATATACAATGAATGGTTTTCTTTTGCCGGGATCCAATTTTTGTCTATGTCGATTAATTGCCGCAGGCCTTCGATGAAAATTTCTTCCGGAATTTCCGGCATGCACATTCTTAGTGCGGAAGTATTGAACCGGTTAAAATTGTCGCGGGGGCGGAAAATAAAAGCATTGCCATTCCTGTCTTTGTATGCTT
>DASUFG010000242.1:0-6406 GCA_036274715.1 Agriterribacter sp. | reverse complement strand
GTAGGCATGCTCCGTTATTCCATTTTTCGGATATGTTAAATCGGTGTACATTACCGTGGAATCATCGCCAAAGTTCCACCTCCATTTTTTAATCGAAACATTTTTGTATGCTACAGATTTGTCTTTAAAAATGATAGGTTTTTCAAAACAAACATTGTTTTGCGTGAAATCGAAAGCCGCTTTAGGGCCTTTTACAATCAGCGAAATGTAATTGCTCGTGTCGGTGCAGTAAGGATAGGTGGTTGACTGAATAATTACTCTGATATTTTTCTTTCCATTGTCAAGATTTGTAATGGTTGCATTATATCCCGTGACAAAATAATTATCGGCAGAAACATATGTGGGGGTGAATTTTGTACCGTCGCCATACTGCCATGCCTGTATAGTATAATGATTGTTATTTTCATCTGCGTAGTAGGGATTTTTTTCAAGACCTGATATCGTTACGTTAAGATCACCGCTTCCACACACCGTGGTTAGTGTGGCGGCTAGTTGTGGCTTTTGTTCTAAGAGCACATCAAAAAACACGGAATCTTTCACCGTACATTGTCCTCTTTCTGCAATAAGGTAGGCCTGGTATCTTCCCGTTTTATCATAAACATGAGTGGTAGATTGCTGCGATGACGAAATCTGCTGCACAACGCCGTCGCCAAAATCCCACCACATCTTTGTGGCTTTATTGGTGGTATTATCCTGGTTAAAAATAACTTCTCCGCTGGTGCAGGTTTGCTGTCTGGGAAGTATCGAAGGAAAGGGAGGTAACACTTTAATAAACCCCGACTTTGTAACCGTGTCTTTGCAGGCACCATTGCCAACGATAAGTGTAACGTTATAGTTACCATCCTGGTTATAGTAATGCGTCGGTTCCGAAGACACATCCCCGCCAGCGTCATCGCCAAAATCCCAAAGCCAGTCCCCAGCATTTCCGGTGGTTAAATTGGTAAAGGTTACAGGACTTGCGCCGCAAACTTCGCCGGACTCCACCGAAAAATCGGCAACAGGCTTGGTAAAAACAGATACTGTACCATAGGTAACTTTACCCGCACAATCCGTTTTAGTAACATAATTCAGCGTTACCGTATAATCGCCCACTTTATTAAAAACATGGAAGGGACGCGCGGCCGTTGATGTATCTCCATCGCCGAAAATCCATTGATAGGTTCTTATATCGGCGGCATTATCGGCAGCAAAACCCATCTTAAATCCGGGACAACCGCTATTCGGTCCCGATGTATTTACCTTAACGTCAGGTTTTAAAAGTTTAATGGTTTGGGAAACTTTATTTACACATCCACCGGCATCCGTTGCAGTGAGAAGCACCGAAAAACTGCCATCGGTATTATAAGTGTATGATGGCTCCCTGGTTGAAGCAGTGTCGCCATTTCCAAAATTCCATTGCCATTTCACCGAGGTGGAAGACGTATCTTTAAATTCTACTGTAACGGGAGCCCCGCATGCTCCATCGAGATCCACGACAAATCCTTTTAAAACATGTCCGGATTTTACCTCAATCTCCTTTTCTACCGATTCTTTACACGCACCGTAGGTATTGGTCATTTTAATGGTATATTTTTTTGGCGTGCTAAAAGTGTGGCTGAACGTTTGCCCGGAATAGCTCCCCGACACACCTTTTATTTCCCAAACAGTGGATGATGCTTCAGGTGTGCTCTTATTCGTAAACACTGTTTGTCCGTTAGTACACACAACTGCAGGTAGTTCAAAATCGGTATTGAAATTAGCCACGTTAACAAAATCTGGCTCCTGTAGAGTGTCTGTACAGCCTTCGGAACTGGTTGCAATAAGCGTAACATCATAAGAACCTTTTTCAGCGTACGGATGAAGGGGTTGTGTGTCTGAGGCATATTGTCCATCGCCGAAATTCCAGGAATACGTAAGTGTACCCGGGCCCGTGCTACTGTTGGTGAAGGAGACCGATTCCGCGGTCGTGCAAAGAGTTGCTTTTGGTGCACTGAACGCTGCAATAACAGGGGGGAGAACAACGATACCGGACCTGTCGGTAGAAACATAGCAGCCGTAACTGTTAACTACCGTTACACTTACTGGTGGTTTTGCAGCCGATTCATACGTGTGAGAAACTTTTGCAGTATTACTGGTACTGTCTACTTTTCCGTCTCCGAAATCCCATAAGTATTTAGAAATGCTGCCATCTCCTGCGGTGGCAGTGGCCGAAAAATCAACCAGAAAAGGAGCACAGCCTCTCAAGGTATTGATTGAAAAATCGATAGTGGGCTTTTTGTACACCGTTACCGTTTTCTGAATGGTTGATGTTTGCGCACCATCTGTTGCGGTTAGCGTAATGGTATATTTTTTCTCTGTAATGTATGCCGAACCAGCATCTTTATCATGTCCCTTATTGCTGCCATTACCAAAATCCCATTCATAGGTAGTTGATGTAGAAGTGCCGGTGCTTGTATTTATGAATGCTACTGAAAGAGGGGAACATCCTCCCCCGGGTACGTCCATGGTAAAGTCGGCCTTTAACTGTGCCATTCCCACAATGGTAAACACACACAGCAGGCCGCAAATGATAGTTTTGTGCACTACGCTTTGATAAACAATATTATCCACCGTTCAATTTTTTTCGAAAAACCATAGATCGCCAGGTATTTGTGAATTTCAATTTACAAAGACACCAGGAAAGAGGGACCAGTAATATAAGCGGCATTGGATCTGGACAGGTGGCAAGCGGAGATAAGGATCAGAAATGGTCAACAACATACATAAAAATAGTCGTATACAAAAAAAACAGTGCTTGTATTTTCCATTTATATTTTTTATGCTGGCGCCAATATCGGTGGAAACATTTTGAGCGGAATTGCTGAGTTAACGGAGGTCTTTTCATTATCCCCATTATGGGGACCAGCAGTCTGCATAAAAAAAGTCACCCCAAAACCTGGAGTGACCTTTACTATAAATTGCAAATAGAATTAAGCGATTTCTACTTCAGCGCCTGCTTCTTTGAGTTTAGCTGCAATTTCATCAGCTTCTGCTTTAGCAACACCCTCTTTAATGGGCTTTGGTGCGCCGTCCACTAAATCCTTAGCTTCTTTCAAACCTAAGCCGGTAAGATCTTTAACGATTTTTACCACGCCGAGTTTGTTGGCACCTGCAGCTTTCAACACTACGTTGAATGCAGTTTTTTCTTCAGCAACAGGACCAGCAGCAGCAGGACCAGCAGCTACAGCTACAGCAGCAGCAGCAGGTTCGATACCATACTCGTCTTTCAGGATTTTTGCTAATTCGTTTACTTCTTTTACTGATAAGTTTACCAACTGATCAGCAAATGTTTTTAAATCTGCCATTGTTTTCAAATTTTTTCCGCCTTCATTGCCTGTGCTCCGGCGGAGCTATTAAAAAAATTTGTGTGTATATTATCCCTCAGGCTGGAATAAAAAATGTGTAAATGTGAGTAATGTGAGTAATGTGGCAAATGAGTTTTCATATTTCCACACTTTCATATTTTTCACATTTTAATTTGCTCTGTCTTCTAACGCTTTGATCAATCCAGCTAATTTGTTACCGGCATTAAGTGCACTCATCACGTTTTTAGCAGGCGATTGCAATAAGCCGATAATTTCACCAATAAGATCCTGTTTGCTCTTGAGTGCAGTTAACACCTGTAACTGGTCGTCGCCGGCAAATACATCTCCATCAATAAAAGCTGCTTTTAACTGTGGCTTTTCGCCTTTATTTTCTTTACGGAAAGAGCTCAGTATCAAAGCCGGTTCCTTGGCGTTTTCAGAAAACAACAATGCAGTTACATTGTTAAGCGAATCGTATACGCCAGTATACCTTTCGCCATCTAACGACTCAAGGGCTTTCTTAATAAGGGTGTTTTTCGCCACTTTCATTTCAACCTGCTTATCGAAGCAGGCATTGCGTAATTTACCTATCTGCGCTACAGTTAAAGATTCTGTATCGGTGATATAAAAATTATTGTATTGTGAGAACTTGCCTTTCAGCAATTCAATCACTTCGTTTTTTTCCTGTTTGGTCATACAAAAAGATTTTTGTGCCGTTAAAGCATTAGTTCATAAATGATTTAGTGTCAATAGCAATTCCCGGGCTCATGGTACTTGCCATGAATGCACTTTTAAGATAAGTGCCCTTAGCCGTTGATGGTTTTGCCTTGATAATAGCGTTGATAAATTCCTGGCTGTTTTCCGCAATTTTTTCGGGCGTAAAACTTACGCGACCTACAGATGCGTGAATAATACCCGCCTTATCTACTTTAAATGCTATTTTACCACCTTTTACTTCACTTACCGCTGCTGCTACATCGTTGGTAACGGTACCTGTTTTAGGATTGGGCATCAGGTTACGTGGACCTAAAATTTTACCCAGTTTACCTATTTTAGGCATTACAGAAGGTGTAGCCACAATTACGTCTACATCAACCCATCCGCCTTCAATTTTTGTAACAAATTCATCCAGTCCTACGTAGTCGGCGCCGGCAGTTCTCGCAGCTTCTTCCTTATCGGGTGTACAAAGCACCAATACTCTTTTAGTTTTACCGGTACCATGAGGCAAGGTTACAGTACCCCTGATGGCCTGGTCGGCTTTCTTGGGGTCAACACCCAGGCGAAGGTGAATGTCAACAGAACTGTCGAATTTTGTGGTATTCACTTCCTTAACTAAGGAGGAAGCATCCTTGAGCGAATACATCTTGCTTTTATCTATTTTAGCTTCCGAAGCTTTTCTTTTTTTGCTGATTGCCATTTTCTTTCAGTTTTTGGAAAGTGAAGATTAATTTTCCCACGGGGCTTTACCATCAACAGTAAGTCCCATACTGCGTGCCGTGCCGGCAACCATACGCATTGCGCTTTCTACGGTAAAGCAGTTCAGGTCAGGCATTTTATCTTTAGCGATAACTTCTACCTGGTTCCAGTTTACTTTACCTACTTTGTTGCGGTTGGGTTCTTTAGAACCTTTTTGCACTTTAGCAGCTTCCAATAACTGAACAGATGCGGGGGGAGTTTTAATAACAAACTCGAAAGATTTGTCGGAAAAAACCGTAATTAATACGGGCAGTACTTTTCCCATTTTATCCTGCGTGCGCGCATTGAATTGCTTACAGAATTCCATGATATTGATACCCTTGGAACCCAGTGCAGGACCTACAGGTGGCGCAGGATTGGCCTGTCCGCCTTTTACCTGTAGCTTTACATAGCCGGTAATTTCTTTTGCCATTTTTTTACATTTTTTGGTGTTAACGTCATCCACCGCGGCGGACAACTCCCAAATTCAAAAAGAACTTTTTGGGGCGGCAAAGGTAGGGGGAATTTATTATATAACAAAATCAAAAGGTGGAGTATTCCAACGTGATCTTGGGATCTTTTGGCGGACTGAAATTATTTACTCAACAGTTCTTCCAGTTTTCGCTCAAGATCCTCGCCCCTAAGGTTTTTATCAATGATCTTTCCCGTGGGATCGAGTAGAAAATTTTGCGGAATTGACTGAATGCCATATAGTTGGGCCGCAGCATTGTTCCAGAACTGCAGGTCGCTTACCTGGGTCCATGTTAATCCGTCATCGTGTATTGCCTTCAGCCAGGCATCTTTAGCGCCCTGCCTGTCGAGCGACACTCCTAATATCGAGAAACCTTTGTCCTTATACTTATTATACGCCTTCACCACATTTGGGTTCTCTGATCTGCAGGGCCCGCACCAGCTTGCCCAAAAATCAATCAATACATATTTCCCCCTCAAAGAGGAAAGCCTAACCGGGTTTCCCAAAGTGTCATTTTGAGTAAAATCGGCTGCCATTTGCCCAATACTGGTTCTTCTGGCAACATCTATCCGGTCTTTTAACAGCAATGCTGAGGGATACGATTTTACAGTTGGTGTAAGTTGCTCAAACAGGGGGTCAACTTCAGCAACATCAATGTCCTGCCCGGCATATTGCTGCAGTATAAGCAGCGATACGGGTGATGCCGGATGGTCTTTAATGAATTGCTGAAAAACATCTTCCCTGATCGTTTTTTCCAGAATCAGCGCTTTGCTTTCAATTTCTTTCATTTGGGCGTTATTACCGTCATTGCGATATTCAACATATTGAGCTGATAGCGCCTGCATACTATCGGTATAAGGCTTACTCAACGCCTCAAATTCCATATACTCTTTGTGAGCAGAAGCGCCTTTTACCTGGATATTGGTAAAAGAATCGACGCTGGTTATTTTTATTTTACCCGGCTGCAAAAAAAGCGTAGCCAGGTCTCGTTTCATGTTAAGCGGTTGCCCATTATCCGCAGATGCTGAGGTATATTTAATTCTTACGCGCGATAAAACGGGTTCATCTACACTTCCCTCAAACCGGTATTTGTTCTTCTGCACTTTTACACTGTCTACTATTCTGTTATTGCCCGAGGTATAGTACAAAAACACCC
>DASUFG010000241.1:0-3376 GCA_036274715.1 Agriterribacter sp. | reverse complement strand
AAAATCATATTTTGGCTTGTAACCACACCTAAATAACTTCCGGTTGAATCAGCAATAAGTTCTATTCTGCCTGAGGCCTGGTTGTTACAAACAAAATCTTCTTTCTCTTTTGAGAATATAAACAAGAGAAAAGAGGTAATGCCAAGGGACACCACGTATAAAAATTTTATCATAGGATAATTTTAATTGGATAAATTTAAAATGTTCCTACCTGAATAACGAACAACGGGGTGTATTAGTATATAGGGGCTCAAGAGTCTTCCGAAAAGAAACTACATAAAAGGGGCATGCTATTTTGAACGGATAGCCACTACGGGGTCCATTCGCGCGGCAATTGTGGCAGGAATGATACCCGCAAGCAAGCCTATGGCTATACAAATACTTACCGCAAGGGCCAATATATTATAGGATATATATACATTAAAGTTTAAAGGTCCACTTAATATTTTTGCCAGCAAAAAAACCAAAATAAGACCAATGGCTCCACCGATAAAGCAGATAAAGGCCGATTCTAACAGAAACTCGGACAAGATCGTTCTTCTTTTGGCCCCAACTGCTTTTTTTAATCCTATAATCGGGGTCCTTTCTCTCACTGTTACGAACATAATATTGGCAATGCCAAAAGCACCTACCACCAGACTTAATAAGCCGATCAACCATCCGCCCAATTTTATGTTTGCAAATAATTTTGTGATCGCATCGCTGAAATCGCTTACCGCATTCAATGCAAAATCGTCTTCCTGCCCAGGGCTTAACCTGTGAATTGCCCTGATATTGCCGCGTAATTCATCTTTAAAAGCTTCTGTTGTAATGTTGGGTTTTCCCTGCACCATAATATTGGGGCCAGAGTATCTTTCTTCGAAAATGGTTCTGAAAAATCGGTAAGGAAGCAACACGCAATCATCAAAATTCCATCCACCTACCAAAAAACTCTTTCCTTGTTTTTTTATTATGCCAACAATATTTATTTTTTTATTTTTTACCGTCACAGTTTCTCCAACGGCTTTTTCTGCTGATCCAAAAAGCTTGATCGCGTTTTCATATCCTATTACCCCACTGGCCGAACCTCTATCCATGTCTGAAAGCGTAAGGTAGCGGCCGTATTGAATTTCAAAAGGCTGGATGGAATTAAAATCTTCGGTTACCCCGTATATGGAAACATTTTGAATCATGTCTTTTCCATTAATCACATTTTGACCACCGGCATTCAATGTAAAGGCTATATTTTCAATAGCATCGGTTTTTGCCCTAATAAATCGCATTTCATCATATTTGGGTTCCGGGCGTTTTACATATTTCCACCAGGGATAGTCGCCATCTCCACCTCCCGAATAATCCCATTTATCTATATAAATTGTATTGGAACCTAAAGCGTTGATCCCGTCTTTAATATTTCTCTCCAGGCTGTCAACTGTGGTTAATACACCGATTATGCAAAATATGCCAATAGTAACTCCGAATAAAGAAAGGAAAGTGCGTAGCTTATTACCTTTTAATTCCTGCCAGGCTAAGCGAAAACTGGCGGCCAATATTTTAAACGTTTTCAGCATATATCAAATTTAATGACAACACCGGCAATGTCATTGAAAAATTGGATAAGTGGGTTGCCAGGTTTATTTGAGGAAAATGTTTAATATAAAATTCCTGACCTGCCCGCTTCAAGTTCTTACTTAAGACTTCTTTTTTCTAGCGGATTTCTTTGGAGGATTGGCCTTCAAATCTTCAATTGTTTTTTGCGCTTCGTCAACAGTAAGATCAGCCGCTCTTTCCTGCTGCTCTTTGCTGAGTTTGTAGTTGCGAAGTCCCTGCTTCAGATAAGGACCGTAAGGGCCCCGCAACACCTGTATTTTTTCTTTTTCAAAGACCTTGATGGTTCGTTCTTCCTTTGCCTTTCTTTTTTCTATAACGATTGGAATAGCGTCTTCAAGAAGTATACTATATGGATCGAAATCTTTGCTTAAAGAATAGAATTTTTTGTCGTGTGCGATGTAAGGGCCAAACTTTCCAATGCTTACGGTTACATCTACATCTTCAAATTTGCCGAGGGTTCTTGGCAGTTTAAAAAGATCCATTGCTTCTTCGAGAGAAATGGTTTCTATACTTTGCGTGGCTTTCAATTTAGCGAATCGTGGTTTGTCTTCATCTTCTGTACTTCCGATTTGCACCATGGGTCCATACCTACCCATGCGGGCTATTACAGGCTTCCCACTTGCTCCATCAACACCCAGTTCTCTTTCGCCTTTGATCCGTTCGGCTGTTTCAATGGTATTGTTTACATCCTTTTTAAAAGGAGTGTAAAAATCATTCAGCATTTCATTCCACTTCATTTTTCCCTGCGCCACCTCATCAAACTCTGCTTCAATCCTTGCGGTAAAGCCGTAGTCCATAATATCATCAAAATATTGCTTTAAAAAATCGGTTACCACCAAGCCCAGGTCAGTCGGAAATAGTTTGGATTTTTCAGCCCCTGTAGTTTCCTGTTCTGCCAGTTTGGTGATTTTATCCGCCCTCAGCAAGATGATGCGGTAGTCTCTTTTTACCCCTTCTTTATCTCTTTTCTCCACATATCCCCGTTTTAAAATGGTAGAAATGGTTGGTGCATAGGTAGATGGGCGCCCAATACCCAGTTCTTCCAGTTTCTTAACGAGTGAAGCTTCCGTAAAGCGGGGAGCTGCTCTTGAAAACCGTTCAATAGCTTTCATCTCTTTGAATGCCACTTTCTGATTTACTTCAAGTGGCGGCAACATGCCCTCCGTATTTTCTTCCTCATTCATGTCCTCTTCATCCCTGTCTTCCCGGTACACTTTCAAAAATCCTTCAAACTTCAGCACTTCGCCCTGGGCGGTAAGGTCTTCTTTATTGGTAGAGATATTAATTTTTGCAATGGTCTTTTCAAGTTCCGCATCGGACATCTGGCTGGCCATCGAGCGTTTCCAAATCAGCTCATATAATTTACGGCAGTCGGCATCTTCAACGGAGAGCCTGTCCATATCTGTAGGGCGAATAGCTTCGTGAGCTTCCTGCGCCGATTCGTTTTTGTTTTTATATTTACGAACCTGCACATATTCTTCGCCATACTGTGCTTTAATTTTTCCTGTAATATCCTTCACCGCGGTATCACTTAGGTTTACGCTATCGGTACGCATATAGGTAATAAACCCGTTTTCGTATAATTTCTGAGCCAACAGCATGGTTCTGCTCACCGAATAGCCCAATTTCCTGGAAGCCTCCTGCTGAAGCGTAGAGGTTGTAAAAGGAGCAGCCGGGGATTTTTTTGCTGGTTTGACCTGTATATCCCTTACCACATAGGTTGCGCCAACGCAGGTTTGCAGAAAACTAAGCGCATCGGCTTCACCGGGGTAGCGGTTGCCATCGG
>DASUFG010000240.1:0-8466 GCA_036274715.1 Agriterribacter sp. | reverse complement strand
GAGAATATCGTAATATTGAAACGCCAAAGATCAATTACAGGAGCGTTACGCTCCTGTAATTGATGAGATAGCTTAGTTATTACGATATTGTATAAGCACTTACCCCATGTTCTACCTGGTCCAACCCTCCAATTTCTTCCTCGGCAGGCACACGTAAACCAATTGTTTTTTTGATAACATAGAATGCCACCAGGCAAAGTGGAAATGCCAGTGCCACTGCGCCAACGCCAAGTAGCTGGGTTCCAAATGTTTTAGCTGGATCTGTTGCAAAAATGCCTACGGCAAGAGTACCCCAAATACCGCAGGTAAGGTGAACTGACACAGCGCCAACAGGATCATCAATTTTAATTTTATCCAAAAAGTTGACGGATAAAGTGACCAAAATACCTGCTACGACACCTATGATTACGGAAGACATTATCCCTACAGAATCTGCACCGGCGGTAATACCAACCAATCCAGCCAAAATACCGTTGATAGACATTCCGAGGTCAAATTTTTTGCTAAAGAAATACTGTATTGTGGGTGCCATAACGCCCCCTGCTGCTGCTGCAAGACAGGTAGTAACCAAAACGTATGAAACGGCTTCAGGATCTGCCGATAATACCGATCCACCGTTGAATCCAAACCAGCCCAGCCAAAGCATAAATACTCCGATAACACCTAATGATAAATTGTGTGGGGGTATAGTATTTACTTTGCCATCAACATATTTTCCGATCCTGGGGCCAAGAACAATTGCACCGGCCAATGCTCCCCAGCCTCCCATAGAATGAACAATAGTGGACCCCGCAAAATCATAGAACCCTGCTTTATTGAGCCAACCACCGCCCCATTGCCAGGAACCGATAATTGGGTAAACAATACCCACAAAGAAGCCCGAGAACACCATGAACGAGAAGAATTTAACCCTTTCGGCAACTGCACCGGAAACAATAGTCGCCGCAGTGGCAGCAAACATTCCCTGGAAGAGAAAATCGGTCCAGTAGGTATATTTTCCTATACCGGCAGCATCTGAAACATAACTATATGCTTCATAACCATCGGGAGTAGATAGTCCGAACCCGGAAAATTTAAACCAACCGCTATCTCCTTCTGCAAAACCTGGGTACATAAGCCCAAATCCCCAGGCGGCATAAGTCAATAATCCCAAACATGGAATTAATGTGTTTTTAAAAAGAATATTTGTTGTGTTTTTGGATTGGCACATACCGCTTTCAACGGTTGCGAAACCAAGGTTCATAATAAACACAAGAAATGTGGCTACCATCATCCAGACGTTGTTGGCGGTGAACAATGCATTCTCACCAACAGGAATTCCGAGTAAATACATAGTTGATTTTTTTTGGGAGGGGTTAAGAGATATATTTAAAATTGCTGTAACTTTTTTTAACTGTTAGAAACTAAATATAGCCGCAAGGATGAAGGATCCTGTACCTTTGCTTGTAGGATCGCCTTCCCCATCTGAATTCTTATAGAAAAGTGGGTCTTTCGCAGAATCCAGCCTGAATTCGGGAACAATCATGAAATTCGCTGTCGGCTTAATGTTGAGAGATAACGTAGCATCAAATAAGGAGGTTCCAAATCCAGCACCTCCATCCTTGTCATCAAAATATTCACCCCTTACTGTAAAACCAAATTTATCACTTGGATCAACATTCAAATAAATTGCGGAGCCCCACCATGAGTAGGAATCTTCTCCGGAGGGTTTGTAAGACTTTACTGTACCGTCATACCCTACACTGAATTTATCACTGATTTTTCCTAAAATGGTTAAACCAATCTGATTGTTTGAAATGTCGTCCATATCCTTCCCACCAACATAATTAAGAAAAGCGCTGAAATTGTCGGAGGTTTTGCTTACCTGTGCTAAAACATATTTCTTGTTGAATGAAGCGGTCAGCATATCAGTTGGATTAGCAACACCCACCATTACGCCAAATCCTTTCCCTAAGGAGAAATCAGCCTTGATTCCGGTGTGAGAGAAGGGGCCGTAAGAAAACATGTAGCTCATGCTGTAATTACGATTTAATTGAGGATCAAGTAATTCATATCCCACATGTGTTGCCCATTTACCCATGGTAAATTTAACCACATCAGAGGGCGCATAAGTAACATATGCCTGCTTGATAGCTGCAAGCGCTCCATCTTCATTATAGGAGAACTCTGAAGCCCTGTTTCCAAACCCAAGGTCAACTACTGCCCCGGCCTTACCCATACTTGCGTCAAATTTTACCGAAGCCATACCTAACTCAAAAGAGTTTTGTGAGTTGGTAAAACTGGTATAATTATTTGTTTCTCCTAATTTTTTTGCGTTCGCAAAATTATACCGGTAATAGCCGTCTACTGAGCCAGTAACGTTAAGGCTTAATTTTTCGGGTTCTGGTGTTGCGGCAACAGTTGAATCCTGGGCGTAGGCAATAGAGAAAGAGGCCACAATAATAGTGGATAGTGTCAGAAATTTTCTTAACATTGCAGTTGATTTTAAGTGTTAAATAGAAATGGTATAGTTTTAAACCTTGTCAGGGATTATTTTAAAACTGTACCTTTTCTTTTTATGTCAAAAGTTTAGAATTGTTGATAGGTTCATAGGGATGTTTCTTCTTCATGTATGGCTCCGTTATTATGCACAAGTAAAGTACCCTGGAGGTATTTTTCGTTGTGCTGGGATGCATCCAGTCCAATTTCCTCATCTTCCGCACTCACGCGCAATGGCAAAATGAAATTGATAAACTTGAAGATTAAAAATGAAACAAGAAAGCTGTAACCAACGGCGATCAGCATAGCTTTTGCCTGGGTAATAAAGAACGCAGCGTTTCCATAAAATAAACCGTCATTTCCCGCGGCATTTACCGCTTTGGTAGCAAATATACCGGTGAGAAGCATGCCGACCATACCACCAAGTCCATGACAGGGAAATACATCAAGTGTATCGTCAAGCGTTGATTTTTGCTTATAATAAACCGCTACGTTTGAAATGATAGCAGCCACAACACCTATAAAAATGCTTTGAGGAATCGCTACAAATCCCGCACCTGGCGTAATAGCTACCAATCCAACCACTGCTCCAATACAAAAACCGATTACTGAAGGTTTTTTGCCTCGCAGCACGTCAAAAAACATCCACCCTAATCCTCCCGCCGCTGCCGCAGTATTTGTTGTAGCAAATGCGGAAACAGCCAATGCGTTGGCGCCGAGCGCAGAACCAGCATTAAAGCCAAACCAGCCAAACCAAAGCATACCCGTGCCAATTAACACGTACGGAATATTAGCCGGTGGAATTTCTTTATGCTCGATATGAGTTTTTCTTCTTTTCAACACCAATGCCCCGGCTAAGGCAGCACAGCCTGCAGAAATATGTACCACGGTTCCACCTGCAAAATCGAGTGCACCCATTTGATAAAGAAAGCCGTCGGGATGCCAGCTCCAATGTGCGAGTGGCGCATAAACCAATATGCTGAATAAAGCAATAAATAATATGTATGATGTAAAACGTATCCTTTCCGCCACCGCGCCAACCACCAGTCCGGGTGTAATAATTGCAAACATGAGCTGAAACAAGGAGAAAAGCGTTTTAGGAACGGTTGGAGCGCCAACCCAGGGTTTCCCCGAACTTACATCCTTAAAGAAAAGGTGGGTCATTGGATTGCCGATAAAGCCCCCAATATCATCTCCAAAACAGAGGCTATACACAACAAAAATCCATAACACGCTCACTACTCCCGCTGCAACCACACTCTTCATCATAGTGGAGATTACATTTTTGCGGTGCACCATTCCGCCATAAAAAAACGCCAGACCAGGTGTCATCAAAAATACCAGGGCCGTTGCCACTATAATCCATACAATATCGGATGAATTGTACGTACCTGCATCGGCAAAATCTTGAACAGGGCTAATAAAAACAGCAGCTAAGGCGAGGACTGCGAGTATTAAAAACGGTGCAATCTGCTTTAAGGTTCGTTTAGCCATGGGAGCAATTTAAATTAAAAAATATCAGTATTTGATTATTATTCAACAAAACTAATAAATTTTTGTATACCTACACTATATTTTATTCACATATTAATATTTTTAATTCAAATTAGCGTTTTGTTTAAAATATTCGATTTTAAGCTTTATACATTTGATGATATAATACTTATTAACATAATTTAATATTTTTTTTCATCGCTTGCGGCTTAAATCATGAATAATTTATAATACAAAACCTATGTTTTAAAATATACTTCTTTTAGGCATATGATAAAATAACTGGCATATTGTTATTTTTATATGTATAAGTATAAAAGCCAGGATCTGTCAAAAATCCTGGCTCCTAACTATTGTTGCGTTCGAATAATCTTTCCCTAGCGGGTGAGTTGCATTACGTGGGTTTTTAGCTTTTCGAGTTCTGCCTTTAGCTTTTCAATCTGTAATTGCTGCTCCTTCATGGAAGCGATAATTACCGGAATCAAGCTTTTTTCGTCTACGGTTTTTATCCTGGTATTCCGGGTGGCATTTTTACCATAAGTATACGACACTGATTTTTCGTTCACCAGGTTAGGAAAGACAGATTCGATGTCTTCAGCAATGAAGCCGTATTGTTGACCTTGCTGAAACTTAAATTTTTTGAATGTGTCTGTGTCATATTCGAACTGCCGGGGCTTAAGCTGAATAATTCGTTCTAATGGGTTATCGATAACGGCAATATTTTTTTTAATGGTGCTGTCTGGTATCTCCTGTGCAAATAACGTGATTGATATCAGAGACAAAAAAACAAGCAGAATACTCTTTTTTATTGAATGCAAGCAATACATATTATTTAATATTAATAGTGATGAAGTAAAATAACAGTCCTTATCGGGCGGTCCCAATAGGTTATTTTTGTAAAAGCCAATTCATATGCGTTTTAAACAAGATTGGGGGGAGGAGTGGCAACAGGAATGAAAGGGTTTTGCCAACGGTTCGACTGCTTGTGAGTTTTGTACTCTACAGCGAATGTAGGAGTAGTATTATGCCACGGACCAGTGCACTGACTGTTGTTGAAAAACTCTTTTTCAACCACCTTTTTCACCGTACTTTCCTTTTCGGTGTCCGTAAAAAGTTCCGAGATATTACTCGTTGCTGGTAAAGAAAAAATAGAAGACAATCCCTTAAAAAGAAAGGCGGTTAATAACAAGGCAGCAATAATATGTTTCGGATAATTAACCACAAGTAAAAATAAAAAATCAAAAAATTTAAAACGCTTCTCTTTTTGTTAATTTTTCTACTTGCAACAGGCTGTCCAATAAATCTTTTATCTGCATATTGGGTTTTCATACAGTACATTTATAGTTAACTAATTTGCCTGGTATTGAAACGCAACGCCATTATATTGATCTCTTTGTTGCTGGGGGCATTTTCAGATGCCCGATCGCAATTCGCTGATTATGACAGGCAGGCATTTGATGGTAAGTCTGCCAACTGGACATTGTACGCGATTGTAATTATGTTGGTTGCTGCATCGGCATATTGGATCATATACTCTCTGAAACAAAGATTGGAGGAAGAAAAGATAATAAGTGGATTTGCAACATCTTTATTCGGGCTCAAAACTGTCGAGGACATTTTTTGGGATACGGCAAAAAATTGCGTGGAAAAACTGGGATTTGTGGATTGCGTAATCTACCAGAAGGATGAATTCGGAATGCTGTTGTTCCAAAAAGCCGCATTTGGACCTAAAAACCCTTTCAGCCGGGAAATTGTCAATCGCCTGGAGATTCCCGTAGGTAAAGGAGTTGTGGGTTGGGTTGCTGAAACAGGAAGAGGGATCATTATTAAAAACACGGCCAAGGACCCGCGGTATATCGTTGACGATGAGGTGAGATTATCGGAGATCGCGGTGCCGATATCGATAGATGGAAAAGTTTTTGCGGTAATAGATTCGGAGCATCCGAAACCCGGTTTCTATTCCCCGCACCATTTGCAGATGCTTGAAAAAATTGCCGCAATTTGCGCCGAGCGAATAGCTAAATACGTTGGGGAAGACCGGCTTCGAAGCAAAATAGCCCGCGATCTTCACGATGAAATCGGTTCCACCCTCACCAGTATCAATATTCTTTGTAAAGTAGCCATGCAACAGGGTATAGAAAGCGAGAAGTTAAATGACTACCTGGGAAAGATCAAAGACAACTCAGCCCGAATGATGGAAAGTATGAGCGATATTGTTTGGGCGATCAACCCGGTAAATGACAGCATGGACAAAGTAATACTGCATATGAAAGAGTTTGCAGCCGAAATGCTGGAACCGGCAGGCATCAATTACTATTTCAATGAAGAAGGGGCAATGGATAAAGCCCATCTTAACCTGGAACAGCGGAAAGATATTTATCTTGTATTTAAAGAGGCACTCAATAATGCTGTGAAGTATAGTAACGCCTCAGAAATAGATATACTTTTGCAGCAAAAAAATGATATCCTTAAAATGATAATCATGGACAATGGTAATGGATTTGATACCACAGCCGAACATTCGGGCAATGGGTTAAAAAACATGCGCACGAGGTCAGAGCAGATGAAAGCCCATTTAACAATAGACTCCAAAAAATGCGGTGGCACCAGCATCATCCTGGAAGCACCTATCACATGATTAGGGTATGGGTAAATATCGTTAAGAAGAGTAAGTTGCACGCCATTTGAATTGATTAACCCTCGATTTTATACCTTACACATACATCAAAATGCCGGTAAGTATTGTTATATATGAGGACAATGTTACGCTTCGCGAAAGTTTAAGTAACTTCCTGGAGCTAACGGGAGAATATATTGTTTTAGCTACTTATCCTGATGGCACAAGAGTAATAGAAGAAATAAAAGAACATCAACCCGATGTAATTTTAATGGATATTGATATGCCTGGTGTAAACGGCATTGAAGCTGTGAAAAGGATCAGGGAATTTAATACTACGGTGCAAATCATTATACTTACCGTTTTTGATGATAATACACATGTTTTTGAAGCCATGTATGCCGGCGCTAATGGTTACCTGCTCAAAAAGTATGTGTCTGATAAGCTTTTTCATTCTATCCGGGAGGTGCTCGAAGGAGGAGCACCTATGAGCCCTTCCATAGCCCGCATGGTTATATCCAATATGCAGGAACGTGGCAGGCCGGCTGCTAAAGAATACCAGCTAACTTTCAGAGAAAAAGAAATTTTACAATTGCTTTCAAAGGGGAATAGCTTCAAATTAATAGCTGCCGAGTTATTCATTAGCCTGGATACTGTTCGCACCCATATCAAACATATTTACGACAAATTGCATGTACGCTCCCAGGGCGAAGCCATCAGCAAGGCAATCAATGAAAAGTTGGTGTAAGAATAAAGCTATATAAACCTGCTTTACTTTTTAATGATATAGGAAGAGTTGTGCAAACTTGTAATGGGAAACCGTTTAAAGTTCCGGGATCCCCTGAACTGCCAAATCGTTCCTTGTTTAGTCGGATTTAATACCCTGACCCATACCGGCGGATAACAAGTCGGCGATATGTATCGCTTTAATGGGCATGTTTTGCTTGCGTATATAACCATCCAGGTGTAAAAGGCAGGATAGGTCTGTTGATATCATATATTCGGCTCCCATATCAATTGCATTCAACAACTTTTATTCCGCCATTCCAATTGATATTGGTTCAAACTTTACGGCAAAAATGCCCGAAACCGCAACAAACCTCGCAATCCGGAGCTTCCATCAAGTGTAGCCCTTTTATATGGCGCAACAATTTTCTGGGCGCTTCCTTTATCCACTCTCTCTAAGCACCATACGCATCGTGATATGGCACTTAAGCTTTAAATTCAGTTCCCACTTTTCAACGTTCAATACTTCAGTCAAAAACTCGGTAAATTTATATACAACCAAACCCTGATAACGATTTCTCCTCTCCAGCCCTGCATTTTCGAATACTTTTTTGTAATAATTTCTTACAAATCCAATGCAGGAGCCACTTGGTGCAACGATGTATTCATTTCCCCAAAAGTCACGAATAAATTTCTAAGCAACAGTGCAGCATTCGTCCCAATATCCGGCATTATATGCCGGATGCCCGCAGCAGGTTTGTTCCGAATTGTAATGCACCGGGCAGCCCAGCATTTTAAACACTTTAATCATATTAAAGCTGTTTGCGGATACGATTGGTCTACAAAGCAGGGAATAAAAAGATTAACATGCATGCAGGGTTTTTAAGGGGTGGAGATCATCAACTCTTCATCACAGTTTAGCTTTGAAACTGTCAATTTTCATTTTGTTTCCACAACTGGTTAAAGGTTTTTGGGGCAAACTCCGGAAGGGTCCGGTTGTCGCCCCAGCTCTTTCGGAGCAGGAGATTAATCACAAAATTTTTAACGCTGCCGTTAGTCATGTTCATTACCGAACGGCTCAGGCAGGCCCGCTTCCACAGCGCCCATCCTATCTTTTCACTACGGGAACGGTAATCTGCTCTTACTGACTG
>DASUFG010000239.1:0-3481 GCA_036274715.1 Agriterribacter sp. | reverse complement strand
CACATCATAACAGGAATAGTTTTTAAAACGAATACAGGGGAATGCCAGGAAACTATAAATAATTTGTGCAGGATTGATTGTTTAGAAAATTTTAGATCACCTCGTATTTTTCCCTCCCTCCCCTTTCTTTTTTACAATGTTGTATATTGTTATGCAAAATCTTTTGTACCAAAAGAAAATGGCATATGTCGTCTCAACTCGAAAATATCGGCAGGGGAACCCTGGGAATGTTTTTTTTGATTGCCGTCTGCTATCTCCTTAGCAATAACAAAAAGGCCATCAAGTGGAAGTTGGTTGCGCTCGGCATATTTGCTCAGCTCATGTTTGCTATGGGGGTACTTGATACCAGGGTGGCAGGACAACCCGTTTTCTGGGTGTTCTTCGGGGCGATATTGCTGTACACGATTATCACCAGGATAATAAAAATCCGCAGCAATAATACGGCGCTAACATTCGACAACCTAAGCATTGTTTTGGTAGCAGCCTGGCAAGTCGTTTTCTTTTTTGGCATGATCAGGAGTAGCCGTTTTGCAAACAGCAGTATCGTTATATTGTTGAGCATTATCATTATTGCATGGCTGATCAGGTGGCTTGCTTCACGCAACACTGAACTGCTCAAATGGGGTATACTCTGTTCGGCGGCAGTGCTTACCGTTTCCATTTATACCGGGGTGTGCGATCCTGCCGTTTTTAAAGTAATTATCGAAAATATTTCTGTTGCATTTGTATCATTGATCAACCTTGGGCATAAAGGCACGGAGTTTTTATTTGGGAACCTGGCAAACGACACGCTGGGCTGGGGCTATATTTTTGCCGTGCAGGCTTTACCTATCATTATTTTTTTTGCAGCGCTATCCGCCGTGTTGTATTACCTGGGGATTTTGCAGAAGATCGTATACCTGTTTGCCTACCTCTTACATAAAATGAATATATCAGGCGCTGAAAGTGTTTCCACCGCGGCCAATATTTTTTTAGGACAAACGGAAGCCCCGGTCATGATCCGCCCTTACCTGGATAAAATGACCCGCAGCGAAATTTTATGTATTATGGTTGGCGGCATGGCCAATACCGCCGGAAGCGTATTAGCGGCTTACGTAGGGTTTTTAGGGGGAAGTGATGAATCCCTGCGTCATTACTACGCGTTGCACATGCTCAGCCAGTCTATTATGAGCGCCCCTGCTGCAATTGTTTGTTCCAAAATGCTTTTTCCCCAGCCAGATCATCATCTCATAACAAAAGACCTCACCATACCCAGGCAAAAATTGGGCGATAATTTTTTGGATGCGCTCTCCATAGGCACTACGGATGGATTAAAGCTGGCGGTGAATGTGGGGGCTATGCTCATCGTATTTACCGCCATCATGTGGCTGGCAAATGGTTTGTTGGGTTGGCTGGGTGATATTACCCATATCAATGCTTCGATTAACAGGGTAACTGAAGGAAGATATGAAACGCTTTCATTAAATATGATACTGGGCTATTTTTTTGCGCCGGTGGCCTGGCTCATCGGCGTAGCAAAGGCCGACATGGTGGCTATCGGGCAGTTGTTGGGTGAAAAAACAATCCTCAACGAATTCTTCGCTTATATTTCGTTGGCCCAAATGAAACAAAACAATATCATTAGCGATCCCCGGTCGTTATTGATTGCCACCTACGCGCTTTGCGGTTTTGCAAATTTTGCGTCAATAGGCATACAAATTGGGGGAATAAGTCAATTAGCGCCTAACCAGCGTAAAAATTTGACGGAGCTGGGTGTGAAGGCTTTGATAGGCGGAACTATTGCCTGCCTGATGTGTGCCTGTATAGCAGGAATGTTGGTTTAGCGATAATAAATGATTGTGTGTATATTTAACTGTATTCGCTCAAACCCCATCGTATAATTATACGTATAATTCCAAAAATACCATACTGCGGTTTTGATCACTAAATCATGCAAAATTGAGGAAACTGTTCTTTTTATCGCGACTTGCGATACATTTGAAGAATGTAATATCAAACTTTTTTCCGTGAAAATAATTGCTGCGTTTCGTTTTTTTACAGTTGGACTGTGCTTTTGCTTAACAACAATTGGTGTTAGCGGTCAAACCGGCCCTGCCCGGTGTGCGACCGGTTCGGTAATGGAAAAATATTTTGAGAAACACCCCCGCGAGAAAATCGTATTTGATCAAAATCAACTGGAGTTTCAAAAAAAATATGAGGCGTTAAGACGAACAAAAAAGCAGTTTCCCATACAGCAACGGCTAAACGCTATTGTAAACATACCTGTTGTTGTGCATATTGTGATGGAAGACCCATCGCAGGTAACCGATGAACAGGTGCAAAGTCAGCTTGATGTATTGAACGCAGACTATGCCGGCGAAAATGCGGATTCTGTTAATATACCGGCTGCATTTAAACCCGTATTCGGAAAAGGGAATATCCGCTTTTGTCTCGCACAACGTAATCCCAATAATAACCCCACAAACGGCATCATCCGTTTATCTTCTTTAACTACGTCCATCCCCGGCGATAATGATCCCATAAAATATTCTGCGATGGGAGGATCCGATGCCTGGAATGTAAATAAGTATCTTAATGTTTGGGTGTGCAACATGCAGAGCAGTAATGATCTCGGCTACTCCTTTATGCCGGGTTTACCGGGGCTGGCTTCCAGCGATATTGGCCTGGTTACGGCGGCACACGCATTCGGTACCATCGGAACTGCAGTAGCACCTTTTAATAAAGGCCGCACTGCCACACACGAAATCGGGCATTTCTTTAATCTGTCTCACACATGGGGCTCTAATAATTGTGTTTCTTCCTGCAGCGATTCCGATTTTGTGGACGATACACCCAACCAGGACAAATGTTTTTACAATACCCCGGTATTTCCGCAAACAGATGCCTGCACCAATACTTCACCGGGTGTAATGTTTATGAATTTTATGGATTATGTAGACGACGCGGCGATGTGCCTGTTTACAGAAGGGCAGGCAGACCGCATGGAAACTGCGTTAAGTACTTTTCCTGATCGCGTGCAGCTCCTTAGTTCAGATGGTTGCATTCCTCCTGTGTTATATAACAATGATGTGATGGCACAGCAGGTAATAGCGCCCGATAACGTAAACATATACTGTGGTTCAGCCGTAGTTCCACGTTTGGACATTAAAAACCTTGGAGCATTGCCATTAACCAATGTATTGCTTAATGTTTCGGTGGATGGACAAGCCCCCACAACCACTGCCATTACACTCAACCTTCCCTCAGTGCAGGAAACCACGGTGTCGGGTTCTGCATTGAATATACCCGCCGGCTATCATGCGATAAAAATATATACCAGCAATCCTAACGGTACAGCAGACCAGCGGCCGGACAATGATACAGCAAGCTCGGTGTTCTCGGTTATCGGAGTCGCAAATAGTCCGGTAACCCAGGACTTTGAATCTGCTACTTTTCCGCCGGCCGGCTGGGGTATCTCCAATACAAGTGATGTAATGGGGTA
>DASUFG010000238.1:0-4757 GCA_036274715.1 Agriterribacter sp. | reverse complement strand
AATGATTGACGGCAGGAGGATAACGGATGCTGAGACCCTCAAAATTGTAACCATGGTGTATGCCGGCTATATCAACAAAAATATTGTAGCACAGCTGCAAGCCAGGGGCTGTAATGCAATGGGCTTGAGTGGAGCCGATGGCAATGCTATACTCGCCCATAAAAGAATTAAGAACGGGGCGGTTGATTATGGTTTTGCAGGCGATATAGATGAAATAAATACGGCTTTGCTCAGCAGCTTAATTGAGCAAAAAGCTACTATTATCCTGGCACCAATTACACACGACCAAAAAGGGCAGCTCCTTAACACCAATGCAGATACTATTGCCCAGGAAACAGCAAAAGCACTGTCTGGCACATACGATGTTACCCTTGTTTACTCTTTTGAAAAAAGCGGCGTATTGCTTGACGCCAATAATGACAATACTGTAATCAAAGAAATTAATTCTTCTTCTTACCAACAATTAAAGTCCGAACAAAAAATATTCGCGGGTATGATCCCCAAGCTCGACAACGCCTTCGCTGCCATCAACAGTGGAGTAAAGAAAGTGATCATAGGTAAAGCGGAATCATTGGAACATTTAATCAATGGCTCATCCGGCACCACAATAATCAATGACTAATCAAATTTCCATATTGTCAATTGAAGCCATCGCGCTTCTAAAGGAACTTATTGCAACACCCGCCTTCAGCAAGGAGGAAGATAAAACCGCCGCTATACTTTGTTTGTTTCTTGCTAAAAAAGGCATCCCGCATTTTCGTGTTGGTAACAATGTATATGCAGTTAACCAATTTTTTGATGAAGCCAAACCAACTATACTGCTCAACTCGCACCATGATACGGTAAAGCCCAATAAAGGATATACACTGGATCCTTTTAACCCAATTGAAAAAGAGGGCAAATTATATGGATTAGGCAGCAACGATGCGGGTGGTTCGCTGGTTTCTTTATTGGCCGCCTTTCTTTTCTTTTATGACCAGCCTGAACTGAAATATAATATCGTATACGCAGCAAGCGCGGAAGAGGAAATATCCGGCAAAAACGGAATTGAACTCTTATTGCAAAACGAAGCTTTTAACCCTTCGGGAATGAACTGGGCTTTTGCGTTAGTAGGCGAACCTACGCAAATGCAGATGGCGGTTGCCGAAAAAGGCCTCCTGGTATTAGATTGTATCTCTACAGGCATCGCCGGTCACGCGGCAAGAGAAGAAGGCGATAATGCCATTTACAAGGCATTAAAAGACATTGAATGGTTCAAAGCTTTTCGTTTTCCAAAAGTATCTGGCCTCCTGGGTCCGGTAAAAATGAATGTAACTGTCATCAACACCGAAAATAAGGCACATAATGTGGTACCACCGCAATGTAGTTTCGTGGTAGATATCCGGGTAAATGAATTGTACACGTTTGAAGAGCTGCTTTCAATAATCAGCAATAATGTAAGCTGCAACGTGCAACCCAGGAGCCTTAGAATGCGATCTTCTTCCATACCAGTGGAACATCCTATAGTACAAGCAGGCTTACAGTTGGGCAGAACCTATTATGGATCTCCTACAACTTCCGACAAAGCCCTGATGCCATTTCTTTCTCTAAAGATAGGGCCGGGTGATTCTGCCCGCAGCCATACTGCTGATGAATTTATTTATACCAAAGAAATTACAGAAGGTATTGAGTTATATATTAAACTCCTTGAAAAACTTCTCTTTGTTTGAGTAAATAATTAATCGGCCCGTTTCATAAAAACCCATCTTGTTTGGGAGAGTTAGCCGCGCCTTTTACAAAAGGCGCCCTCCCCCGACCAGACAGATGTTGTTCCTTTTTATGGTTCGAAACCGAAAGGCGTTAAGGTTAAAGGCTTTGCATTTATATGGCGCATACCACAAAAATTTCACTGACACTATTGCCATTGTTATCCCGAAAGCTGTTAGCTGAAACCTGTATCTTGCAACCTCAAATATGTTGAAATGAAACTTTGGCAAAAAGACAATTCTTCAGTTAATGAACTGATAGAAAAATTTACCGTGGGACGCGACAAAGAATTTGACCTGCTGCTGGCAAAATATGATGTGCAGGGTTCTGTTGCGCATGTAAGAATGCTTAAGGAGGTAGGTTTGATGAATAACGAGGATGCCGCCCAGGCAGTTAAGGGGCTTGAAAGCATTTTGAAAGACATGGAAGAAGAAAAATTTGTTATAGAAGAAGGTATAGAAGATGTGCATTCGCAGGTGGAGTATTTATTAACACAACGTATCGGGGAAGCTGGAAAAAAAATACATAGTGGAAGAAGCCGGAACGACCAGGTGGCCGTTGATTTGAAGTTGTACCTGCGGGCTGAAATTTTACGAATAAAAAACGAGGCGAAAGCATTGTTTGACCTGCTGATTGTTCAAAGCGAAAAATATAAAGACAAGCTATTTCCCGGTTATACCCATCTCCAGATTGCTATGCCCTCTTCATTTGGTTTATGGTTCGGAGCATACGCAGAAAGCTTAACAGACGATCTTGAATTGTTGGCCGCCGCTTACCATGTAGCCAATAAAAATCCCCTGGGCAGCGGTGCGGGCTATGGATCTTCGTTCCCCTTAAACAGAACGCTGACTACAGAGTTATTAGGATTTGCCACTCTGAATTACAATGCAGTGTATGCGCAAATGAGCCGTGGGAAAACGGAAAAAATAGTAGCAACCGGCATCAGCAGTATCGCGGCAACATTAAGCAAACTGTCGATGGATGCATGCCTCTATATCAATCAAAATTTCGGGTTCATTTCTTTTCCCAATGAACTCACCACCGGCAGCAGCATCATGCCACACAAAAAAAATCCGGATGTGTTTGAGCTGATCCGTGCTAAGTGCAACCGCATACAGGCTACTCCCAATGAATTGACTCTGCTCATCAATAATCTTCCTTCCGGTTATCACCGCGATCTTCAGCTCACAAAGGAAATATTATTTCCCGCCATCGAAGAGTTGAAAGCCTGCATTCAGATGGTGATATTGATGCTATCGAATATCTCCATCAAAGACGATATTTTAGACGACGAAAAATACAGGTACCTCTTTAGTGTAGAAGCTGTAAATGAACTGGTAAATAAAGGGATATCCTTTCGCGATGCCTACCGGCAGGTAGGCAATGATATTGACCAGGGCAAATTTAATTTCGATTATAAAAAACAGCTCCACCATACCCATGAGGGCAGCATCGGGAACCTGTGCAACAAAGGAATTGAAGAACAGATGAAAAAAGTGCTTCAAAAATTTGAAAGCGGTACATAAGCGATAAATTTTCAATTTGCAACCACCTTCTTTCATTATAAAAACTGAAGGAACATGAATCTCACCATTATCCAGAACAAAATTTACGAAGCCAGGGGTCAGAAGGTGATGCTCGACCACGACCTGGCGGAATTATATGAAGTACAAACCAAGGTTCTGAACCAGGCTGTAAAACGCAATAACACACGCTTCCCGAAAGATTTCATGTTCAGGCTTACGGCAAAAGAATGGAAAAGCATGCGGTCACAAATTGTGACCGCATCCCAAAATAAGCGAAATACCATCTCAACCCCATTCGCCTTTACCGAACACGGCGTTACAATGCTGGCAAGCGTACTGCGTAGCGAAAGAGCCGTTAGCATGAACATCGCAATTGTAAGAGCATTTGTTGCATTGCGGCAAATGATTTTACATCATAAAGATCTTGCAGAACAATTAAATCAATTACGGGCGGAATTAAACGAACGCATTGGCGAACACGATACCCAGCTCAACGCTATTTATGACGCTATCGAAAATCTACTCGACGAAAAAGCAGAAAAGAAGAACTGGGAGGAAAGGGAGAGAATAGGATTTAAGAAGTAGACCGCGGCAATAAATAAAGAGCATGTAAACTTGAAGGACGCTATCTGCTATCATGCATAAATTCCCCTATCTTCGCAGCGCAAATTTCTTCCGCATGCAACAAAAATTCAAACGTATTCTCCTTAAACTTTCCGGCGAATCATTGGTGGGCGATAACAGTTTCGGGCTTGATCCGGATATCCTCAGGGAATTTGCCAGGGAAATAAAATCCGTTCATGATACTGGTGTGGAAGTAGCGGTTGTAATTGGCGGCGGAAATATTTACCGGGGAATGAATGAATCGGATACAGGCATCGAAAGAGCCCATGGAGACTATATGGGTATGCTGGCCACCGTAATTAATGGTATGGCTTTACAGGCAGCATTGGAAAAGACGGGCTTGTTTACACGCCTGCTGAGCGCCATTAAGATGGAACAGATTGCCGAGCCCTATATCCGCAGAAGAGCAATGCGCCATCTTGAAAAAAAGAGAATTGTAATATTTGGTGCGGGAACCGGTAACCCCTATTTCACTACAGACACTGCCGGCTCCCTTCGGGCAATAGAAATAAAGGCAGACGTAATTTTAAAAGGCACACGGGTTGATGGAATTTATACCGCCGATCCTGAAAAAGACCCTACCGCTACAAAATACGACAGCATCACATTTCGGGAATGTATAGATAAAAACCTGAAATTGATGGACATGACTGCTTTTACCCTCTGTATGGAAAACAAGTTACCCATTATTGTTTTTGATATGAACAAACCAGGCAACCTGCTGCGGGTGGTAAATGGGGAGAAAGTAGGGACATTGGTGGATGGTTAATGCGAATATTATTTGTACCTCTTCCCTATTGCGAATCAACTAAACAGGTATTGCACATCTTCCTCGGTGAGCGATTTTGCAAAATTCTCGTC
>DASUFG010000237.1:0-4045 GCA_036274715.1 Agriterribacter sp. | reverse complement strand
TTTTCCGGTTATGCGCCATAGTAGTCCTTCCCGTATTCCCTTCTGAGCTGATCCGGCCCGAGGAAACACCAGCAGAAAAATAATACCAACTACCGTGAAACGAACCAATACCTTATTCATAGTATTACAGACTTTAATACTTATTCCCCTCTCCAAATATACCAAGGTACAGGGACATCCACATAAGCCAATAAAAAAGGGCGACTAGAAAATCGCCCCGCGGGGTCATGCCCTCAAAGCTAACGCTATGACCCTTTTTTAACTGTGTATGCAAAACTATTTTGCGGCCTGAATTATGGATCACATATTCGCCGAACGGCGGTTTTTTAAGTACAAACGCCGGAAGAAAATTTAGTTTATTTTAAATATATCTTGTTGATGATAAATTAAATGGCCACAGGATAGGTATTTCCTGCGGCCATTAAAAAAAATAAATATGTTTTGTCTATTGAACGGTGATTGTAACACTGGATGACAGCTTGCCTCCGTATGAACGGTGGATGCCATCGGCATACTGCAAGGTAAGTTTGTGCTTGCCGGGCGCCAGCGTTAGCGTAGTCTCTTTTTGCGCATTTCCAAAATGAAGATGGGTAGAGTCTTTCGGAATCACAGTGCCCATGGCCAGTGAATCTCCTGCATCTACAAGGATGTGGTGATGACCAGATGCGGGTTTGAGGGCTCCGGCCGAATCGAGTGCTATACCTGATACGCCCATTTCCACTTTAAAGGGCGATTTTACTTTCTGTCCGGCCTTAAGATTTACAAAGTATACTTTAGCTCCTTGAGGGATTTCAGGAACCGGAGCAATTTCGGCGGTCTCAGCAGTCATGTGATGCATCGTGTCAGTTGTGGTTTTTGATGCGGTATCTGCAGCCGCAGTATTGGTATCTTCAGATTTAGAGCCACCATCACTGCAGGCAACAACACCCAGGATCAACAACGCAGGAATAAATGCAATTTTGCGCATAGTATATTTTTAAGGTTAAGTAATGCTGGTATATCAGAGTCTATTGGTAAAAAACAGCCGCAAAGTAATACCATAAAATTTACAATTCATCATTTCATCCCGACCTTAACATTTAAGCAATCACTTAACCGGCAGCATCAATCGCCTGCAGGATCTTTTTGCAGGCTTTTCTTATTTCCCGGTGAGTTATATTGAGCGGCGGTGCAATTCGCATGCACTGGGGCGCAAACAGGAACCAGTCTGTCAAAACACCCAGATCTTTGGTGGTATCAAGACAAGCGTCAATTATTCTTTTATTAACTGTGTGATCATCAAATTCAAGTGCAATGAGCAATCCCTGCGACCGTACAGCCTTAATTTTTGAATGTGCCAGTAACTGGCGGAACAGGTCTTCTTTTTCCTGCACCTTATCAATGATATTTTCTTTGAGTAATACTTTCATGGAAGCCATTCCGGCAGCGCAGCTTACAGGGTGGCCTCCGAAGGTGGTGATATGTCCCAGGACAGGGTTCTCCGTAAATTGCATCATCAGTTTCCGATCGGCTACAAAGGCGCCCAGCGGCATTCCTCCGCCCAAAGCCTTTCCGAGCAAAACTATATCAGGGACAATATGAAATTGTTGAAATCCCCAGAGTGTGCCTGTTCTTCCAAATCCAACCTGGATCTCATCCAGAATTAACAGGGCGCCGGTATCATGACATTTCTTCCGCAAGGCTTTCATCCACCCGGGATGAGGAGCATATACGCCTCTTTCTGCCTGGATGGTCTCCGCAATGACACATGCCGCGCGGCTCGTAATTTCATCAAGCGCCTCTATGGAATCATATTCAAGATGCAATATATCCGGCAACAATGGCCGAAATGCATTGCGCCAGTATTCATCTCCCATCAGGCTGAGGGCGCCCTGGGTGGAACCATGATAAGACTGGTTAAATGCAATGATCTGCGTTCGCCCGGTTACCCGTTTTGCCAGTTTCATGGCCCCTTCTGTTGCTTCTGTTCCTGAGTTGGTAAAGAAAACCGAATTGAGGGAAGCGGGCAGATGACCGGTGAGCAATTTTGCATATTGTACTTGCGGGGTTTCTATCAGTTCTCCATATACCAGCAGGTGCAGGTATTCATCTGCCTGCTTTTTGATGGCTTTGGTGACTTTCGGGTGACAATGGCCTACGTTGCAAACACTGATACCGGCAATCAGGTCAATGTATTGCCTGTCTTTGGCATCCCATAAAAGGGATCCGGCAGCTTTCACAATTTCAAGTGCGATCGGAGCAGGGGAAGTTTGCGCAATATGTTGCAGAAATAAGCGGCGCTGGTCCATATTGACAAAGAAAACGATATTTGTGGAACTATGCCAATCATATTACACGTAGAGGGGACTTATCCAACTTTCGGCGACAATTGTTTCATAGCTCCCAATGCCACTATTGTGGGCGATGTGGTCACAGGAAATGACTGCAGTTTCTGGTTCAATTCTGTGATCCGGGGAGACGTAAACAGTATCCGGATGGGAAATAAAGTAAATGTGCAGGATGGCGCTGTCATTCACTGCACCTTCAAAAGAACAAAAACAATCATCGGGAATAATGTATCGATCGGTCATAATGCTATCATACATGGATGTGCGATTGCCGATAATGTGCTGGTCGGCATGGGAGCGATCATAATGGATAATGCAGAGATTGGCACCAATTCGATCATAGCCGCAGGGGCGGTAGTTCTGGAAGGAACCAGGATACCCTCCGGGACCATCTTTGCGGGGGTACCGGCCAAAAAAGTGAAGGATATTGAGATTGGTCAAATCCAGGGTGAAATAGACAGAATAGCAAACAATTACGTGAAATATGCAGACTGGTTCAGGGAGCAGGTGAACGGGTAAAATGCCTGAAACTATTGCATTTATGGGATAATATTGTTAGATTTAAATACGTTTTATCCGTAGAAAATCACTCTTATGAACAACGCCCGGAAGATATTAGTTTGTGTTTGCGCACTCATCCTTCTCTTTGGAAGTTCCTGTAGTTTATTCGGACCAAAATATGGATGTCCCAGCAATGGTAAAAATGTGGGGGCTGAACGCATATTGAGTGGTGAAAAGGTGCCTAAAGCGAAAAAGTTTAAATCATAAATAACCCCTGGTAAGATGCTGGCGCCACAGGCGCCATTGATCGTACCTTTTTTGATTAACCTAAATCCGTTCGCTATGAGCCTCACATTACGTACCGACTTCGGTTGTACCGAAGCTATCATTGATGACGATTGCGGCCTCAAACGCTTTTACGAAGTGGCTAATATTCTCACCGACGACCTGGAAATACGATTCACCAACAAAGAAGATGATTTTGATACACTGACGTGGAGTTTCACGTTCAAAGGTCATATTCTTACGCTGCATTACAACATTTATACCGGTATATCCATTTACCCGTTTAAATTCCGTAATGCCCCCAGAAAAGATAATGATGCGGTAGTGGAAGTTGCTCACTTCCTCGAGAATAAACTGCTGGTTCACCAGGCCAAGAGATATATCTCCTGATAAAATTCGAAAGTCAAAAGTAAAAACCTGTTAGCCTCATGCTTTCATTTTTACTTTTGACTTTTTACTTTTGATTTTTAATACTCCTTTCTCTCGTTTATAGACTCCAGGATATTATAATAGCTCACGAACCTGTCAACGTGGATCATACCCTCTGCTACGGCTTCTTTTACAGCGCATCCCGGCTCATTTATATGCAGGCAATTATTGAACTGGCATTGTGCAATCAGCTTAGCCATTTCAGGGAAATAATGTGACAACTCCTGCTTTGAAATATCCACCAGTCCAAATTCCCGTACGCCCGGAGTGTCAATGATCCTGCCGTTTACAGGCGGCAGGCAATCAAACATTTCTGCAAAAGTGGTCGTATGCATGCCCTTTCCGCTCCAGCCACTGACATCCTGTGTTTTTAATTGCATGGATGGAAATACCACATTGATAAATGAAGATTTGCCTACGCCCGACTGACCGCTCAGCAGTGTAACCTTATCCTGCAATAATGCCTTCACTTCATCTATGCCCTTATTTTCTTTCAGCGACAT
>DASUFG010000236.1:0-2893 GCA_036274715.1 Agriterribacter sp. | reverse complement strand
CAACTCCGCATTTTTACCCCATGCTATGGCGTTATGCCATTGGGTTTCCTTTACCGATTCTCCCTTTGCGTTGCGGTAATTTTCATTGGTAGCGATAGATAAACGGGCCATTTTCTTTCCAGATTCCAGGCTGCGTACTTCCGGGTTATTGCCCAGGTTGCCAATCAGTTGAACTTTGTTTTGTAAAGCATTCATAACATTCATTTTTATTGTTTGTAATCGTTTTCCCTTTGGGGGAGTTGTGTTATTTCGTAAAAGCGCTTTCCGTTTGACCTTACAAAGATGCATCCACCGAAAAGAGTTACCCGGTATATAGTCGCTTAAAACCGGATGTAAACGTTTATAAGCGTTTAAAAACGGATAAATTAGAGTTGATTTTTGTGGAAATATTGGTATTAAAACCTAATTTTAAAAGGTTCAGGCAAAGGAGGACAGAAAAAGCACATTACCCTAAAACTGAAACTTATGACCAACACCACCACCCAACAGGCCTATTGTATGTTCTGTAACAAACCGGTTAAAGGCAGGATCGACAAAAAATTCTGCGACGACTGGTGCCGTAACGCACATAATAATAGACGTTACAGCCAAACTTCCACTTTTGTACGCAACGTAAATACCATTCTCCGAAGAAACAGGCAGATACTGGAAACGATCATTCCTGATGGTAAAGAGATTACCAAAACACCACGAAAGAAACTTGCCGAAAAAGGATTTAATTTTCAATACATCACACATACTCATACCACCAAAAAAGGGTTAACCTATTTCTTTTGTTATGAATATGGTTATCTTTCTATTGAGCACGACTATTGCCTGGTAGTAAGCCGGGAAAGAAATGAAGGGGCAGGAATGATATGACTGTGATTGTGTTGTAACCGCTCATTCCCCGCCACATTTTACCTTTCCACCTCAACTTTTTATTAAAACAGTTGAGATATCGGATATTTGTGTGAAAATTAAAATGCGAAATAAATCAGGCCAGGTTTGGCTTCACATAACGGCTTGCCTTATTTTTCTATCATTGCCCTTTTTCTTTTCACCCGATGGACCTTATAGTTTATCCGACTTCTTTCACGATCCCAGGTCGTGGCGGGAAATCTTTCGTTACCTGTTACTCGTCGCCTTTTTTTATTTTAATTATTTCGTGCTGGTACCCCACTTGTTTTTTCCGCAAAAATATGTGCAATACGCTGCCGCCAGCGTGATTTGCTTTTTTGTTATCGCGTTGCTTCCTTCAGTCTTAATTCCGCAACCGGTACCACCTTTCCCGATAGAGAGAATGAATTTTCGGCGGCGGACGCAGCCTAATTGGATCGGTTTTAATATCCGTTTTAATATCTTTCCTTTCTTAGCGTTGCTATTCTTCTCGCTGATGTTAAAAATAACTACGCGATGGAGACAGACCGAAAAAGAAAAAATGGCCACCGAACTGTCCTATCTGAAAGCACAGGTTAACCCGCATTTCCTTTTTAATACACTCAACAGTATCTATGCTTTAGCCATTGATAAGTCGGACGATGCACCTACTGCCGTGGTAAAACTTTCCGGCATGATGCGATATGTGCTTACCGATGCAACCCATGATTTTGTTCCGCTTGAAAAAGAGATCAGCTATATAACGGACTTCGTAGAGTTGCAGCAACTTCGCTTTGGCGACAGTGTGCCGGTACATTTTACAGTAAACGGATCAACTGCGGGACAAAAAATTGCACCCCTGGTACTGATTGCCTTTATAGAAAATGCTTTTAAATATGGAGTTAATGCAGAAGAAGACATGCTGATTAAAATTGAAATTGACATACATGATAGCCAGTTGCAGATGAAGGTATTTAATCGCAAAGTGAACTTGCAGCACGATACAGACACCGGCAGTGGTTTGGGTATAGCCAATACTAAAAACCGTTTAGAATTGCTCTATCCCTCCAAACACGAACTCGTGATCAGTGAAACCGACAAACAATTCAAAGTATTTCTTATTTTATACCTGCAATGATACAAGCTATAGCCATAGATGATGAAATACCCGCGCTAAGTGTCCTGGAAAAATTTTGTGCAAAAACAAGCTTTATTGATCTGCAAAAAACCTTTAATCAACCCAGCGAAGCGTTAAAATACCTGCGTCGTTATCCTGTTAATCTTTTATTTGTCGACATTAACATGCCCTCTATGACTGGCATTGAATTGTACAAGTCGGTGCAACAGGATACCATGGCTATTTTTACCACGGCATATAGTGAATATGCGGTAGAAGGATTTAATGTAAATGCTGTGGATTACCTGCTGAAACCTTTTACCTTTAAACGCTTCATGCAGGCAGCGGAAAAGGCACAGGAATATTTTAATTACCAGCGACAGAATGAAAATGCAACCATTCAGCATCTTTTGGTAAGGGCAGACTACAGCCTTGTAAAAATAAATATCGACGATATCCTTTACATTGAAGGGTATGACGATTACCTTAAAATACACCTGCAAAATCAGCGCCCGGTAATAACAAGGATGACATTAAAAAACATATTGGCAAAACTTCCCCCTCATAGCTTTATCAGAGTACACCGCTCTTACGTTGTGCCATTACATAAAATAGAAAGCGTAAGAAATAAAATCATCTCTTTAGGAGAAGCCAGGCTACCTATTGGCAGCAGCTATGAAGAAAATTTCTTAAAATACTTTAACAAATAACAAGGTTCTACCGCAACATTCAGGCGGTTAACCTCTTTTAGTATTTGGTAGGGATTTCCGATAATTTTTTTGAGGGACATTCGCTTGATCACTTCAAAATTATTTTTATGAAACGAAAGAAATTTTTACGACAGGGAATCGCTGCATTGGGAATGGCCTTTGTAGCGCCATTGTTAAGCGCCTGCGAAAAAGCAGAAACGAACACTGC
>DASUFG010000235.1:0-3395 GCA_036274715.1 Agriterribacter sp. | reverse complement strand
CCCAGCAGCAAGCTTCTTTAATGGCTATCATGGGCTTCCCCATCATCATTCCGCAACTGCTGTTACTGATGCGCATTTCCAAAGCAGGATTGGGCGAAGCATTTCAACCCGGCGCATTGTCCGATATGGTTTGGCTGCTTTGCGGGCTCGACGCGCTGGTTACGGTAATGGCTATTATTCTTTTTCCCTTTTTATGGAAAGACTAAACATTATTGTTCATTCATCAAATTAATGTAGGTTTGTCGCTTTAAAATATAAATAAGGGATGAAGAAATCCTGGTGGAAGATACTCTGCATTGCTTTGCTTTTTTACACGCTTATTGGCGGATTAATTTTGGATGTTCCCCGCAAAAAAATTCTCAACGAAACGATACGCAACATTTATTTTCATGTGCCGATGTGGTTCGGCATGATGGTATTGCTGACCTGTTCTGTGGTATATTCTATTAAATATTTACGCAAACCCGACTTGCTGCACGACATATACGCTACCGCATACGCCCGAACCGGGATGCTGTTTGGTGTATTAGGATTAATAACCGGTGCGGTGTGGGCAAACTACACCTGGGGGAAACCATGGAGTAACGACATTAAGCAGTTGGGCGCTGCGATGGCCTTACTGATTTATGCTGCCTATTTTGTCTTAAGGAACTCTATGACCGATATTGACAAAAGGGCGCGGGTAGGCGCCGTGTATAATATTTTTGCATTTGCCATGCTGTTTCCAGCGCTTTGGATCGTACCCCGACTGATGGAGTCGTTGCATCCGGGCGGCGCTGGCAATCCTGGCGCTGATCCCCGCGATATGGACGGCAGAATGAGGCTGATTTTTTGGTTGGGCGCTGTTCCTGGCTTTATTCTCCTGGGTCTCTGGATCAGTACAATTATCATTCGCTTTCGTAAAATTGAAGATAAAAATCTCTTACATGTTTAATTTATCTGTAAAGAAAACAGTGCTGGCTGTATTATTGCTGGTTACAGGCCAATCAGCCCTCTATGCACAGGAAAAAGTTGAAATGGCTGACGGATTGAGAAGCAGCGGTAAAATTTACGTGGTGGTTGTGGTATTGGCCATCATTTTAGCGGGATTATTCGTTTTCTTAATAAACATAGACCGTAAAGTAAGCAGGCTCGAAAAAGAAAGCCAAAAACAATAACGCCAGCTCCGGGTGTTACATAATTAATCTACCGGGTTAACGTTTGAACATTTAAACAATTGCTATGTCTACCCAACAGGAATATAGTTTCTTCGATGCGGTGTCGGAAAGTTTCGATAAGGCAGCAAAGTTTACCAACTGGGATCCGGGCATCCTGGAACAAATTAAACAATGCAATTCGGTGTACCGGATGCATTTCCCGGTTAAAATAGGCGATAAGATTGAAGTTTTAAAGGCCTATCGCGTACAACACTCGCAACATAAAACGCCATGCAAAGGCGGCATCAGGTTTTCGCCGATGGTAAATCTCGATGAAGTAATGGCGCTTGCAGCTTTGATGACTTATAAATGCGCTATTGTAAATGTTCCTTTTGGAGGGGCAAAGGGTGGGATAAACATCGATCCCAAACGATATACCCCGTACGAATTGGAAAAAATCACCCGCCGCTATACACACGAGTTAATTAAGAAGAATTTTATTGGCCCCGGTACCGATGTTCCGGCACCGGACTACGGAACAGGCGAAAAAGAAATGTCGTGGATACTGGACACCTATACCAGTATGAAACCTGGGGAAATTGATGCATTAGCCTGTGTAACCGGTAAGCCCATCACCCAGGGTGGTGTGCATGGCAGGCGAGAGGCTACCGGATTAGGCGTTTTTTATGGAATACGGGAGATATGCTCCATGCCCGACATGATGGAAAAGGTAGGGTTAGCCGGCGGCGTCGAGGGTAAAAAAGTTGTTGTGCAGGGTTTAGGAAATGTGGGATACCACGCTGCCAAGTTTTTCAGAGAGGGGGGCGCTAAAGTAATCGCACTGGCTGAATTTGAAGGCGCTATTTACAATCCTGAGGGCTTAAATGAGGAGGATGTATTTCAGCACCGGAAAAAAGGAGGCACCATTCTTAACTTTCCGGGCGCAACGAATATTCTTCACTCGCCCAATGCATTGGAACTCGAATGCGATATTTTAATACCCGCGGCCCTGGAAAATGTAATTAATGGCGAAAATGCGCCCCGCATTAAAGCTAAAATTATTGCCGAAGCGGCAAATGGACCACTAACTCCCGAGGCAGATGAAATTTTTGTAAAAAAAGGGACATTGGTTGTTCCCGATATGTACCTCAATGCTGGTGGGGTAACGGTGAGTTATTTTGAATGGTTGAAAAACCTGAGTCATGTGCGATACGGCAGAATGGAAAAAAGGTTTGCCGAAAACCAGAACAGCAGCATCCTCAGTCAAATGGAACACCTGAGCGGCAAAAAAGTAAATGATAAAGAAAGAGAAATCATTATGCACGGTCCGGATGAGGCAGACCTGGTATACAGCGGGCTTGAAGAAACCATGATCGGGGCAACGCGGGACATAACAGACCTTTGGAGAAACAATCCTGCCATCCGGGATATGCGTACCGCTGCCTACGTAGTGGCGATTAATAAAGTGGGTACCAGCTATGCGGAATTAGGCATATTTCCGTAGCATTTTTCTGTTCCCCATGAAATACTGAGTTTTTCATTTGTGGTAAACCGAAAAAAATTTTGAAAAAACAATTCATCTCTTATCTTTGCACTCCGAAATAAAACAGCCTCCTGTTTTTAGCTTCAAAGAAGCATCGGAATCAAGTTCTAAAAAATATTGGGAGCATAGCTCAGCTGGTTCAGAGCATCCCGATTTACAATCGGGAGGGTGCCGGTTCAAAGTTCTAAAAAATATTGGGAGCATAGCTCAGCTGGTTCAGAGCATCTGCCTTACAAGCAGAGGGTCCGCGGTTCGAACCCGTGTGCTCCCACAGGTAAAAGGTTTTGGTTAGTTTTAATCAAAACCTTTTTTGTTATGTGGACCTTTTACATCCTGCATTCTGTTTCTACCGACAAATATTATATTGGCTTTACCGGTGATCTTATCGCCGAAAGACTTCGAAAACACAACACCCATCACAAAGGTTTTACCGGCAACACTAATGACTGGAAAGTCGTTTACACAGAGGAATATTTTACAAAAGCCGAAGCTATCCACAGGGAAAAAGAGGTAAAAAAGTGGAAAAGCAGAAAACTATTATTAAAGCTTATTGGTTCTGAGCACTCCGACTGACAAGTCGGAGGGGTCCGCGGTTCGAACCCGTTCCGTATTGCGGAACAGGTCGTGCTCCCACAGGTAAAAGGTTTCGGTTAGTTTTAATCAAAACCTTTTTTGTTATGTGGACCTTTTACCTCCTGAATTCTGTTTCTACCGAC
>DASUFG010000234.1:0-11886 GCA_036274715.1 Agriterribacter sp. | reverse complement strand
TCAGTTAACGCATCCATCTCGGTTAATATTCTCAGCGCATGCACTTTTATCATCGGCTCGCTGCTAACCAACGCCTCATCCAGTAACGCATCAGGCAACGCATGCAAACGATACAATATCCATAAAGCCTGTATATATACTTTGGGCGGAGATGCCGGCGAGAGTAATTTCATCAGCGGCTCTATCGCTTTTTCCTTCCAGGTATCCACTATGCGGTTCGCCACTGCAAAACGTGTGGTTAACTGTATACTGTGCAACCCGGCTATTAGTTCATCAAGTCCAGCCTTCGACCAATCTTTCACCTCCACATCTTTATGCGCATCTTTACCGGTATACGTAATTCTCCATATCCTTCCGCTAATGCGGTCGCGGCCCGGGTGGTTCAGGGGCACTTCATAGTGACCAATGATACGGTTATAAAAGTCAGCAATATACAAGGCGCCATCCGGACCAACTTTAACATCAACCGGCCGAAACCATGGGTCATCACTAACCAGGAAATCTTCCTCACGTTTACCAATAGGCGTAGATCCTTTGAACGTCATCGTGTTGCGGTTTACCTCGCAGGTTACCACATCTCCTGAAAAAAAACTATTTCTGTATGCTTCAGGAAATTGTTCGCCAGTATAATAATCAAGTCCTGCCAGTGCAGTAGAACCAAGTTCATAGCTGGTCATTTCGGGCGCGAAGCCGATACCAACAGGAGCTTTTTTACCAAAATGAGGATAATCGGCTCCAGGTATCAACTGGTATATAGGCTTGGAATGACAGTCGATAGAATACAAATAACCCCATTCGTCAAAGCTATATCCAAAAGGATTTACGCGGCCGAAAGTTGTTTGCTCCACACGGCTGCCATCCATTTTAAAACGAAAAGTATTTCCAGAGGTCATAGAAATGGAATCGCCATCTGTTCCGGCTATGGTGGAAGTATTAGTGAAGCCATGACAGGCATGCACCCATCCGTCAAAACCGCGGATGAAGTTGTTAACCATACCATGTGTGTCTTTAAAACCAAATGGTCCAAACAATACTTTTTGTTGATCTGCTCTGCCATCTTTATTGGTGTCGGTAAAGCGGTAGAGATTGGGAATACTATATGCAATGGCACCATCGGTTACCGGCAAAATGCCGATTGGGATATTTAAAGTGTCTTCAAAATGAGTGAACTTATCGGCCTTGCCGTCTCCGTCTGTATCTTCCAATATGCTGATGCGGTCTTTGCCTTTGTCGGAATCGGCAGCCATAGGATATTCAGAAGATTGCGTTACCCATATTCTTCCCCGGTCGTCGAAAGCAATGTTCATGGGTTTGCTGATATCGGGCTCCGATGCAAAAAGCGTTACTTCAAAACCAGGTGGTAGTACAAAACCGGCGCGCTCCTGTTCAGGAGTTTGAAATTCTGTACTGCGAACATGCTCGGTAAATTTCTTCTCATCCCGTCCAACTGGCTTTTTATCTGACGACCGAACACATGATTGAAGGCAACCCAATAAAAGAAAAACTGAGAAACAGATCAAAAAACTATGGCGCATATGTAGTAAATCGTTTAGAGCTTTAATGTAGCCATGCCGAAAATAACGCATTATATCAGGAAGTGGAAAATAGGTAGTTTATTTTACATGTGCATCCTGCACTTAGGGGTTGTTATGATGATAGTTTAGAGGAAATGAAAAAATAGAAAATTCATAACGGCTTGAAAAATTACAGCCAATCTACAGTAAATGAATTATAGATTTCCTTTTTTCATTTCTCCCACAGCATAGTCAACAGCCCGGGCAGAAAACGCCATGTAACTAAGCGACGGATTTTGTGTAGAAGTAGAAGTCATGCAGGCTCCATCGGTTACAAATACATTTTTACACGCATGCAATTGATGCCATTTATTGAGCATAGATGTTTTGGGATCGTGCCCCATGCGTACACCGCCCATTTCATGAATGTCGAGCCCCGGTGCCCCTTCCCTTTTGCTGGTCTTCACGTCTTTAAAACCGGCCGCAGTAAACATTTCCGACACCTGGTCAAAATAGTCCTGCAGCATTTTAGCATCATTGTCATCAAAATCCACATCAATTTTTAATTGTGGTATACCCCAGCCATCTTTTTTATTTGCATCCAGTGTTACATTATTTTTCTCTTTTGGAATGGTTTCGCCCATCATATGCGAACTCACATGCCATGAACCTAATTTCCGGTTCAACAGGTTTTCTTTTAATGAGGTACCAATAGGCGAGGTATCACTATAAAATCCGCGGTGAGCTCCAAAGCCCGCCGCATAGCCGCGCAGAAAATCTGTTTCCTGCTGATATACATTCCTGAACCTTGGAATATAGCATCCGGCTGGGTTTCGCCCATCAGTCCTGAATTTGTCCAGTTCGCCTTCATAGCGTCCACTTACCCCGCCGCCGTAATGATGAAAGGCAATATACTTCCCCAGCACACCACTATCATTGCCCAAACCGTTCGGAAAACGATGCGAGGTAGAATTGAGCAAAATAAGATTCGTATTCAGGGCGGAAGCGTTTACAAAAATAACGTCAGCGAAATATTCGATTTCCTCCTTTGTGTTGGTATCTATCACTTTAACGCCGGTGGATTTACCTTTTTGTTCATCGTAAATTATGGAACGCACTACGGAAAAAGGTCGGAGCGTAAGGTTACCGGTTTTGATCGCCCATGGAATGGTAGACGCATTGCTGCTGAAATAGCCACCAAAAGGGCATCCACGCTGACATAATACCCGGTTCTGGCACTGTCCTCTTCCCTGCTCAATATGAATAGGTTGGGGTTGCGACAAATGGGCCGCCCGTGCGCTGATTACATAACGTCCTTTGTAGTTCTGCTTCACCTGCTCCTTAAAATAGTCCTCCACCGCATTGAGCGGATATGCGGGGAGAAATTCTCCGTCAGGCAATTCTTTTAAGCCATCTCTATTTCCAGCAATCCCGGCGAATTTTTCTACATAGCTGTACCATGGTGCAATATCATTATACCGTATCGGCCAGTCTACCGCAAAACCATCACGTGCCGGTCCCTCAAAATCAAAATCGCTCCAGCGCTGCGTTTGGCGGGCCCACAATAACGATTTCCCCCCTACCTGGTAGCCCCGGATCCAGTCGAATGGCTTTTCCTGTACATAGGGATGTTCGTCATCTTTCACAAAAAAATGCATGGCATCTTCCCTGAATGCATAACACTTACTTACAATCGGAGATTTTTCTTTTATCGCCAAAGGCACTTCTCCCCTATGTTCAAATTCGTAGGGAAGCATATTGGTAGTGGGATAATCTTTAATATGCTGCACATCTCTGCCCCGTTCCAGGAGCAATGTTTTTAACCCTTTTTCGGTGAGTTCTTTTGCCGACCAGCCGCCGCTGATCCCTGAACCGATTACAATGGCATCGAATGTGCGTTCCTTAATGCTGTCTGTATTTAATTGGGGCATATTTTTTACTTGAGTAAATGATCAGGCCTGTTGTGTTAGGGGGAAATACCCGTTATACCGGCCGGGCACCATTTCATATTGCTTCATGTCCGTCATCACAAATTTTGAATTAGTAAATCCTTGAATCACCCGACGTTTTGTAATATTTAGAAATGTAAGTACATCCCCGGAGGCTTCCAACTCCTTTTCTGATGAGTTCAGCAAACCTGCACGCTGCTGTTGCGTGCACGCAGCAAAAGCAAGACTATATTTTTCTTTCGCAATCTCATCTATGCTATTTAGCCCACTTACAAAAAGTTTTTGATCTGCTTCCGGATAGCAATCATCTACCATTTTCAATACAAAAAGATGGAGCTTAAGTTCCTTAGCTCCGGGTGTATCAGTTTTTGGAATAAAAGTTTCAGCAATCTCGGCAAGAAGCGCTTCCTGTGCCGCTGAAATATCCAGGTTATTTAACTGAATGGAGGACTTTGCCGGATCACCAGAACACGAGGGTAATATGGTGATACCTCCGGTAATGATCATTAAGCTTTTTATGGCTGAGCGTCGTTTCATTAAAAAGAATTTAGCTATTGATTACGGATGGGAATAACAACAGGGTTATTTTTGATGCAGCACTCTCCATAAAGATCCGGTAAATAAAGTTATGAGATAAAGCAGAAAAACAGAAAGGGAACGTCAATTCTGATCGTGTTAGCTATTCACGATTCATCAATCCACTATTTTTCATCCACTTCACACAAAGATTCATCCAGTCATCAACCGGCATTTTTAAAACAAATCCGTGCCCTCCCTGGGGATAAATATGCATTTCGGCAGGAATATGATGATGCCGTAAAGCTTCGTAAAACGAAATACTATTGTCTACATCAACTGCTTTATCATCCCCTGCATGAATTAAGAAAGTGGGAGGTGTAGTGGTCGTAACCTGCAACTCATTGGAAAATAATTTAATTTTTTCGGCAGAAGGATTTTTTCCCAGCAGGTTATCTCTCGAACCTCCGTGCCCCAAGCTATCGGTCATGCTGACAACAGGGTATACCAATATCATAAAATCAGGACGAACATTGCCCTCTATTTTATTCTTTACAGCGCTATTGTCGAAGTGAGTGCCTGCCGTTGAAGCCAGGTGCCCCCCGGCAGAAAATCCCATGATGCCCACCCGGCCAGGATCTACATTCCACTCCTTTGAATGCTGCCTCACTATATGAATCGCCTGCTGCGCATCCTGCAATGGACCCACACTTTTGTCCAACATTGTTTTGTCATTGGGCAGTCTGTACTTCAATACGAACGCTGCTACTCCACGGCTTGCCAAATATTGTGCAATAACATGACCTTCGTTCTGCATGACCAGTACACCATACCCTCCGCCCGGACAAATGACAACCGCAGCCCCATTGGCGTTCTCCTTTGATGGCAGATATATACTTAGCGTGGGTTGGGAAACATTAGACACCACCCCGTTGGATGAGTCATATCGCTCGGCGTTAATGCCGGGTATCGCACCGGGAATGTCCAATTCGTATAATGCGATGGTTTTCTGTGAAAAAACATGTTGAGAAAAAATTGATAATAAAAGGAAGCAAGTGGTTAACCGTAATGACATAAGTTGATGTGTTAGAGTATAAAAACGCGCATCGTTTTGGGGCCATGGGCTCCCAATACCAGTGATTGCTCGATATCGGCGGTTTTTGAAGGACCAGCTATAAATGTTCCAAAGCCATAGTCAGCACTGCCGATCCTGTCATAAGCCTCATGCATAGTGGAAACAATATCTTCTTTTTTAATAATAACCGCCATTTGCTGCGTAATAAAAGGCAGTACTCTTTGCGGAAGCATATCGTCTGTAATCCATACCGCTGCGTTCTCCGCCACACCAAATTGGGCGTGCATAATAACCAGATCAACATTCTCAAAACTGTGCGGATCCGTATCTTCTACGGCGCTGGCCTTTATCGCTGTCAATTCACTACAAAGTGATATAATCCTTACCGCGTCCTGGTATTCCTGGAGGACGATGTTCTCTATTTCAGAATAATTAGGCACCATGTGCGAAACTCCTCCTATTCCGTTCAATATATTGATATACTTTTCAACTACATCGGTCGCTGGTTGAGTAAACGACAGCAGTTCCGGCAATGCACGTTGGGCGGGCTGGTTATTTTTTACTGCTAAAAGAATTTTTTCCCTGCTGGTCATGGTAATAATTAAATAACAAATTTCAAACAACAAGAACCCAAAAAATGAAAAGTCCGAAACCTTAAATTCGAAAAAAGGCACTGTTTTGAATTCTAATCTGAAATATCAAATATCAAATCATACATTATCCGTTCCTGTTCTTCTTATACCATTCGCCAAACGACTCCGCTGGAGGCGCTGGCATTTCGCGCTGTTTATACCAGGGGTTCATTTTATTATTTACAATAAATGGCATGTTTTTCATTACCCACCGGCCGGCTTTTCCGGCAAACTGGTATACTCCGGGGTTGGACAAGGTAAATGTCATGGCTTTCATTCCCATTTTCTTTGCTGCAGGGGCATAGCCTTCCTTTACCAACACCTGCCGCCATTTATACAACTGGTCGTGTATATCAATTTTTACAGGACATACATTACTGCATGAGCCGCAGAGCGTGGAAGCGAAGGGGAGGTCTGCATACTTGCGCATGTCGAGGTTGGGTGCCAATATAGAACCAATGGGCCCGGCAACGGCAGTATGATAACTATGTCCCCCACTTCTTCTGTATACGGGGCAGGTGTTCATGCAAGCGCCACAGCGGATACACTTAAGGGAATTCAGAAAATCTTTTCTTCCCAGTTGTTCACTTCTTCCGTTATCCACCAGCACAATATGCATTTCCTGCCCTTTCCGTGGCTTCTTAAAATGACTGGAATAGGTTGTTACCGGCTGTCCGGTTGCACTCCTGGCAAGCAAGCGCAGAAAGACTGCTAAATGCTTGCGCTGTGGTATGATTTTTTCGATGCCCATACAAGCTATATGCACGTCAGCCAGGTGGGCGCCCATATCTGCATTCCCTTCATTGGTGCATACTACAAATTCACCTGTTTCGGCAACCGCGAAATTCACGCCTGTCATAGCCGCACGTCGGGTCAAAAACTTTTCTCTTAAATCCAACCTCGCCGCATTGGTTAAAAACTGAGGGTCGGCATTGCCGGCCGGCGTACCCAAATGTTCATGAAACAGGTCACCAATCTCTTCCTTTTTTTTATGTATGCAAGGGAGCACGATATGGCTTGGGGGTTCTCCTGCCAATTGTACAATGCGCTCTCCAAGATCGGTATCTATTACCTCAATGGCATGTTCCTGGAGATAATCGTTGAGATGGCACTCCTCGGTTAGCATGGATTTACTTTTCACAATTCGAGTGATGCCATGCTTTTGCAATATGGAAAATACAATTTCATTATGCGCTTTCGCATCCGCAGCCCAGTGCACTTTAACGCCATTGGCTTTCGCATGCTCTTCAAACTGAATTAAGTATTCACTAAGATTCGATAATACATTGTTTTTGATTTGCGAAGCCGTCTCCCTTAATTGTTCCCACTCAGGTAAGGCATAGGCTGCTTTATCCCGCTTTGCCCTTACCCACCACAATGTTTCATCATGCCAGTTTACCCGCGGTTCATCTTCATTAAACGCTTTAGCGAGCAACGCGTGATCTTTATTTCCAGAATCCATGACTTTGTAGTTTAATGTTTCGCTTTCTATGAATGATTAGCGGCTGTTTAATATTTCCGCAATATGCTTCACCTGCACTTTGCTTTTTTGCCTGCGCAAAATACCCTCCATATGCATCAGGCAACTCATATCTCCGCCTATTATATATTCTACCCCATGGCTTAAGTGGTCAGCTACCCTATCCTTACCCATCTTTACGCTCACGGATTCTTCCGTTACACAAAACGTTCCTCCAAACCCACAACATTCATCAGTTCTTGATAACTCAACCAATTCCAAATCCTTCACCATTCTAAGTAACTGGCCGGGCTTTGAAAAGGAAGGTGCGACCAGTTCACTCATGTGCGAAAGATGCAAACCACGCTGACCGTGGCAGCTTTGGTGCATGCCCACTTTGTGCGGAAACCTCGCCTCCCATGCTTTAATCTGCAACACATCTGTCAAAAATTCCGTTAACTCAAATATCGTTTTTCTGATGTGCGTAACCTCCTTATTTCGTTTCTTATCGCGCAAATGTTCTTTTATATGCAAAGTGCAGCTCCCGGAAGGACTTACAATATAATCATACCCCGAAAAATTGGAAACAAAAAGCTCATTGCATCCCCCCGTTAAATGCTCAAAGCCGGAATTGGCCATTGGCTGGCCACAACAGGTTTGCCTTGCCGGATATACCACGTTAACTCCTGCCTTTTCCAGCACCTCAATAGTGGCAATCGCCACGTGAGGATAAAACTGATCAACATAACAGGGAACAAACAATGCTACAGTCATCGTTTAAAGTATATGATAAAAAGAGACGATGGAATAATATGTTCGAAAGTAATACAATTTCATTTTGCACCAACCTGCACCTACCCGTATTTTGCAATACCGGTGTTTGATTTTGAAATTCGGTTGAGTCGCTTGTGCAGATCTTTTCTACCATTTTTTAACAAGCCGTATATTAAGTTCTTCCTCAATTTGCGTTATTATTACAGTAGATGGGTGAAAACACAAAAACACATTTTTTTACTAAAGCCTTTGTATTAAACAGCATTGGATTAATTACCATACTTCCTTTGGCTCCTTTAATCAATCGCTTTATCCCTCCGGTTATTATAGGATACTGGAACGTGGATTTATTAATATCCATTGTTGCAGCATTTGCCCTGGTGAGAATTATTTTATGGTTATTCAGACCATTGATTATCCCCGCTTTTATTGTAGTGGCCGGGTTTGTATTATACAATCAGTTTACAGACGGATATAACCTTGGTAACATGATCGTGGACTACAAAAACCTTGTAGTAAAAAGCTGGGATATCAGGGACAATAAAGAAAAGGACCTTTACCTGATAAAACCAGATTTGTTTGATTCGGGGGTAGAAAAAGCGGTAAAAGGACTAAAATCAAAGATAAATCCCAGGGATTCCGTTACCAGGAATTTTGCCGTAAAGCATTCTATAGAATATTTTGACGACTATCATAAAAAATACGGCAATAAAGTCCGGTATCTCTCCCTGTTTAAGTATATCAATAACAACTTTAAATATGTAACCGACCCTGAACGTGATGAGTACTTTGCATCTCCGCAGGAAACGATTGAAAACGGATTGGGTGGAGATTGTGATGATCATACCATACTGATGATTTCGTGCCTGAAAGCCATTGGCGCTACCTGCAGAATGGTATTAACAGAGAATCATGTTTACCCCGAATTATATTGCGGCGATAAAAAGAGTTTCAATCAATTACAGGAAGCCATCACCCATTTATTTTCCACCGAAAATTTTGATGGACTTTATTTCAGGGAAGAGGGGGGTAATTACTGGATTAACCTAGATTATACCGCTCATCATCCCGGGGGGCCATATGTTGATAACAAGGCCTACGCAGTAGTAGAATTTTAGTCAGGCCTTGATGTAAAAGGCATTGATTATTGCTTATCCAATCTTCGGACAGCCCTTTCTGCCCGGCTGTGCGCTTCTTTCACTTTATATTTATACCATTTATCTTTTAACAATTTTCGCATGGCATTGTCAAAACTGCGGGTAAATACAAGATTACTGAGGCCGGCAACCCGGTCACGCGCCGAAGATAAGGCCCGTACACTCACGGAATACCCGCCTGTAACATATTGAATATAATGCCAGTAGCCGGCAGGCATAAATAATGTTTCACCGAAACCAATAACACATTCCCATCCGTTTGCATATTTCAATGCCGGATATTTTTCAAAATTCAGGTTCTTCATATCCCCAATTCCATGAAAATTATAGGGAAGTTTATACAACAGCGAGGAATTATCGTTAGAAAACAAAGTCACTTTCTTTTCACCGTCGAACTGTGTAAGAAAGACATGAGACATATCTATGTCAAAATGATTCCTTGTGCTTGAACCTCCACCGCCAAAAAACATCAATGGCAGCCAGGTAAGTATATTATCTGTTAACTTATTAAATACCAACTGCTTTCGTATCTCCGGCTTTTCAATAAGCAGGTTAAAAAGGAACAAACGCGATTCTGTTGGCTTATGCTCAATAAGATCGAGATACTCGCTGAATTTCATTTTAGTCATCGGGGCGCTGTGTACCATATCGGGATGAGCATTCTCACTTCCATGCACGGGCACAATAAGATCGCCGGCTACCTCTTTAAAATAATCATAACTCCACAAATCCAGTGCGGGACTCCCTTTGATAAAATCTTTGAGAATGACGGGGGTTTTTGTGCGAACGAATTTCTCCGTAAACTCCAGCTTTGTCAATCCCTCAATTCGCTGAATGGGTCGTAATTGCATGTGATAGAATCAAATTTAATCTGTCAAAAGCAAACAATATTAACAATTATTCTGAGATATCATATTACAATATATTAAAATACATCACAATGCCGAATTCTTCGATAGCAATATAGATAAGCTATACCTGAACCCCAAAACTACTTAACACTGCTATTATATGGACAAAACTTTAAGCTTTTCTGGAATTTCTTGAGAGAATCTGCTGTAAGTTTCATCCATATCATTGTCAGTCCTAATGCATTTATGGTCATCAGTAGCATAAATTAAAACCTTCCATTAACCTCTTACATACGTAACAATGGGGATTACTATTTGTTCAAAAAAGTGCGCTAAGCGGTGCATTTGCCTGACCTATTTATTAAAATTGAGTTGTAAATGTTTAATTTTGGGCTGAAAAAACAGTTTATGTCAGCTGGCCAATCATTAACAGCAGAAGATAGAGAAACCCTGGTTACAACTATAAAGCCTTTTCAGCTTATAGTATGGAATGATGAGGTTAATACTTTTGAATGGGTAATAGAAACATTGGAGCAGGTATGCGGACACAATCATGAGCAGGCAGAGCAATGCGCTTACATTATCCATTTTAAAGGTAAATATGCGGTAAAGGAAGGCGAATATGATGAGCTCAAGCCAAAATGTGATGCTATTACAGAACGGGGGATTGGCGCTACTTTAGAAGTAACTGCTGATTAATAAAGTTAATGCCAAATCTGATTTCTGGAATTTAGTGGTCTTTTTAGCGAACGCAACCTATATGCGTTCATCGCGGTTAACCCCAATTTTTTAGTAAGCCTGTAATTTACGATTGCGCCAACAGGAGCTCCAATGATAGGAATGAGTTGCGCCATCTTAGCGATATCAATATAATCACGATATTCCTGCTGAAAATTCCGCCAGTCGAATTCATGAATATCGGCAGGTAATCGTTGCAGTTCTTCTTCCCAGTTCGTTATCTTCAGGTAAATGTTTCTTCGAAATTGTGGGCTGGAAAAAGCCAGTTGAAAAATATACAGCAGGTATACCCGCTCTTTATATTCTTCGAGGTCGTAACCGTATATAGTGGCTATTTCAAAAAGCAACTTCAGTTTTATGCCTATTAGTAGCGGAAAATCTGCTAACCCCAATAAAATTCCGCCAGCACCTGTAAGACCGCCTTCGGCAGCAGCCGTTTTCTGGTAAAAGCTGATTTTCTCTTCTGCCAGGGCATCCCGAACCTGCAAAGACACGTCTTTTTTAAATTTTGCAGTGGTAATTTTTGCTCCAAACAACACACCCCGGGTCATTTGTTTAATTGTAACGGTTATGGCCTCATGAACTTTCTCGGGTATAAAACTATTCATTTTAACCTGCAGCCTTTTTGATACACGTTGAAAAAAAGATGGCGCTGCAAGCATTTGATGCTCCCAGTGTTTTAAGATTCGCGCAACCTTCTTTTCATAATATCGTATCATTATCTGGTCAATATAAAATAAAAACGAAATCTGAAGCAAATTTCCGATGCCCATACTACTAAACCGGATCAACATTTACAACCATTACCACACTGCGAAATTTCTTATCCTGGTGCATGTCATTTATTTGTTCGCGTATAAATATCTTGCTCCGGTGTATGAATAAAGTATCTCTCGGAAGTTTCAACAATAACTCCATCAGGTATTGATTACGCACCCGGTTAATCGGAGGTTCAGCGGGCCCCACGATATATTTTTCCAGTTTTTTCCGTAGCCCCAAAGCAAAAGCCTGGGAGGCTTCTTTAACGACTTCCTTCAGTTTATGCCGGAATGTAATAAGAATTATGCGGGAAAAAGGAGGGTAGAAAAACCGTTCACGTCCTTCCATCTCATATTTAAAAAAAGAAGAGTAATCATGTTGCTTCACAAAGTGAAGTACAGGATGTTTTGTGTTAATCACTTGTATTAATACATTTCCTCTTTCCGCTTTTCTGCCAGCCCT
>DASUFG010000233.1:0-4575 GCA_036274715.1 Agriterribacter sp. | reverse complement strand
GACAAAAACAGCGAATTTTCGGTTCGTGCTATTACAAGAGATACCGAAAGCGACAAGGCTAAAGCGCTGGCCTCGCTGGGAGCCGAAGTGGTGGCCGCGGATATTGACGATCCGGAGAGTATGAAACAGGCATTAATGGGTGCTTACGGCGCCTATTTTGTAACCTTTTTCTGGGCGCATTTTTCTCCCGAAAAGGAATATAACGAGGCGAAGCATTTGGCTGCAGCTGCAAAAGAGGCTGGACTGAAACATGTCATCTGGTCAACACTGGAGGATACCCGCAAATGGGTTCCGTTGCACGATGACCGTATGCCTACGCTGCAGGGTAAATATAAAGTGCCCCACTTTGATGCCAAAGGCGAAGCCGACCAATTATTTATTGATGCCGGCGTGCCGGTAACTTTTTTGCGGGCTTCCTTTTACTGGGATAATTTTATCTATTTCGGGAGCGGGCCTAAAAAAGGCCCGGATGGCAAGTTGTATATTACTTTCCCGCTCGATGATAAAAAAATGGCGGGCATTGCTGCAGAAGATATTGGTAAATGCGCCTATGGCATTTTTAAAAAAGGAGAAACGATGCTGGGGAAAACGATTGGCCTTGCAGGTGGACATTTAACCGGCAAGGAAATGGCGGATGCATTTACAAAAGCCTTAGGGCAGGAAGTGCTGTTTAATAATGTATCACCCGCCGCTTATCGCGCCTTCGGTTTTCCGGGATCGGACGACCTGGGCAATATGTTCCAGTTTTACCGCGATTTTGATGAAGACTGCAACGAGGTTCGCAATATAGCGTTTTCAAAAGAACTGAACCCCGAACTCCTATCCTTCGACATGTGGCTTTCGAAGTATGCAAAGCAGGTGCCGCTCGATTAACGTATAGTGCCGATCTGCTTTTATACGTTTCTATTTTAAAATGATATACAGTGCAGTTTAATAAATATTGCTACTGATATACCAGCCCTGCATTTGCAATCCGGCAGGGCTTTTTTATAGTGGCAGAAACTTTTTCTGACAGCAGGCATTCAATCCATTTTACAGTACAACACGAGTTATTTTACTGTCGCATACCACCCCCAAATTGCCGTACCTGCACCCCTCATAAATCGATAAATGCGATTAGGTTTGGTGTGTGATTTTTCAACTCATTCACAAACAGACTGGATAACTAATGTTATTCTTCGCCATGCACGGGAAAATGCTAACGGTACTGATTGGCATCAGGGTTTGCGGTTAAAATATGAAATGCTCAAACAAAATTCTTCCATTAAAATATTTCAATTATGGCAGCAAGAATATTTGTAAACCTTCCGGTGAAAGACCTCAACAGGTCAATGACTTTTTTTACCCAACTGGGTTTTTGCTTTAATACCCGTTTCACTAATCGCCGAGGCGCCTGCATGATAGTAAGTGATAACATATTTGTGATGCTGCTGGTGGAAAAGTTTTTTAAAACATTCACTAAAAAGCAAATCGCCGATGCCACCAAAAGCACGGAGGCCATACTGGCGTTATCGGCCGATAGCCGGGCGGCAGTGGATGAAATGGTGGAAAAGGCGCTCAGGGCAGGCGCTACAACGCCAAACGAAAAGCAGGATGAGGGGTGGATGTACGGACATGGTTTCCAGGACCTTGATGGGCACCTTTGGGAAGCCATTTTTATGGACCCAAGTGCGGTTCAAAAGGCTTGAAATAATGCATAGAATTTACATTTCCGCATAAATTGAATTAACTTTCTTCACCTGATTATATAACTCCAAAACCGCCGGTATGAAAAAAGCACTAAAAATTATTGGTGTAATTGTTTTGCTGATCATTGCATTTGTGCTGATTGCAGGTTTATTTGTATCCAAAGCCTATCACCTGGAAAAGGATATTACGATTAATGCGCCACGCGAAAAAGTGTGGCGTCATGTAAGTTCACTTCGGGAGATGGAAAAATGGAACCCATGGCGGGAGAAGGATCCCAATATAAAAGCTGATTTTGAAGGGCAGGATGGCACCGTGGGATCGGTGTACAAATGGAGTGGTAATAAGGATGTAGGAAGTGGAAGCCAAACCATTACCAAACTCGAACAGCCCGACCGGGTGGAAACCCACCTCCATTTTATTGAGCCCTTTGAAGGGGAGGCCGATGCATTTACGCGTGTAGAAGATACCGGAAACGGCACAAAAGTTACCTGGGGATTTGATACCAGGTACGCCTACCCGATGAATACTATGCTGTTGTTTATCGACATGGATGAAATGATGGGCAAAGATTATAACAACGGGCTTGCCAAATTAAAAACGCTTTGTGAGGCGGAATGAGACCCGAATGACCGAACGGATTTCACATTCGATGATACGCCTAATAGGTGAACTAACAGAACTGGTACCGGGGAAGGATATACGAAAATATAAACTTACTGTGTAAACTGCTGAATGGTGGTGAGTAAATATTCTATTTCAAATGGCTTGGGGATATAACCGTCGGCGTGGCACGTACAACTGATTTCTTTGATATTCACATTAGCCGAAATAATAACCACCGGTATATGTTTCGTTTTGTCGTTGGCTTTTAACTGCCTGCAAATATCAGCACCATTTACGCCCGACATCCATAGGTCAACCAGCAACAGGTCAGGTGCATTTTCAAGGAGACCGTCCAGGTCGCGGGGATTGTCCAGCGTTTGTACATGGTAACCTTTGTATTCAAGTACCATTTGCATAGAGTCGAGGATATCTATATCATCATCCAGTATAATAATTCTTTTTCCGCCCATTTCATTGGATCTTTTGTGCAGGGAGGCTAAAATAAAACACCGATCCTTTTCCAGGTTCGCTTTCAAAACCTATTGTTCCGCGTTGTCTTTTTATGATTTCTGCGGATATGTATAAGCCCAGTCCAAGTCCAGGAAACGTATCGGATTGATCGCCATCTACCCGGTAAAATCTGTTGAAGATAAGCGATTGTTTGCTTTTGTCAATTCCAATGCCAAAGTCTTTTACGGAACAAGTAACGGAGCTGTCCTTCACGGTAACCCTGACAATTACTCTATTGGATTTGGGAGAATATTTGACGGCATTGGTAATAAAATTGGTCAGTACCTGGCCTATTCTTTCGCGGTCGCCGTCTAATATGCAGTTGAACTGTATTTCTGTTGTTATGGTATGACTGGGCGATATGCGTTGCAGTTCTTCCACGGTTTCGGTAACCAGGTCGGTAAATGAAAACGATTCTGTTTTGAAATGTATTTTCCCCTCATCCAGCCGGGTAATATCCAAAAGGTCGCTGATCAATGAATTCAACTTGTTAATCTGCGTATCCATTCGCCGCATAATGGCGGAGGCGTTTTGATTTCCCGCGGCAGAAAATTTCATCTCCAGCAGCTGTGTAAATGCCTTCAGCGAGGTTACGGGTGTTTTAAGTTCATGGCTTACAACGCCCATGAATTCATCTTTTTGCTGCGACAATTTCTTGTTGTCGGTAATATCAGTACAGGAGCCTATATAGCCTTGAAAATTTCCGTGTTCATTGTAGTGGGGAACCCCGGAATTGAGAAACCACTGGTAGTTGCCCTCCCCATCTTTTAGCCTGAATTCCATTACGAAAGGCGTTTCATTGACTTTGGCATTAAAAAAGGTGTCCAGTGTAATTTTTCCATCCGTTGGGTGAACCGACTGTAGCCAGCCATCGCCTAATGCTTCTTTTTCTGTTTGACCGGTATAGTCGTACCATTGTTTATTGAGGTACACGCAACGTCCTTCGGCATTCGCGATCCATATCAGGGCCGGTATACTGTTGGCAACATTGCGAAAACGGTTTTCACTTTCGGTAAGCCGGGCTTCCATTTTTTTGGCTTCGGTAATATCGATGCTTACGGCTGTTAGAAACTTTTGATTATCGGCGCCCTTGATCAACGACATGCTGTTGTTTACCCAAACCAATGATCCATCCGGTTTCATATAACGTTTTTCAACGGTAAAGCTTTTTCCTTCTTCAATGCATTCTTTCAATAACTGCATGTTGCTCTGCAGGTCTTCCGGGTATACCACATCCGGCAAACTCATTTGTAAAAGCCTTTTTTTTGAAAGCCCTACCAACTGGCAGAATTTATCATTTACCGCAATAAACTTTCCATGGGTGTCCGTTTGGGCAATGCCGGCGCCCAACTGGCTGATGATATTGCTGAACCTCGCTTCACTGTGCTGGAGTTCCGCCATTACTTTTTTATTCTCTGTGATGTCCAGCAGCAAATTGATAGCACCGGTAATGTTTCCTTTATCGTCGAACATGGGCTGGGGATAGGGCATGACGTGCCTGCGGGTGCCATCGGGCCGCTCAACAATAATTTCAAAAGATTCCACGCGGCCATATTTTAACGCAACAGCAATGGGGCAGTTGGCCAGGTCCAGCTTTTTGCCATGGCTGTCAAATATTTTCCACGATCCGCACCAAAGCTCCACACCCACCTCGGGCTTACGGCCCCAAAGCTCCACAGCCGCGTCATTATATAACAAAATACGTCCTTCCTTATCGCATGTATACAACGCAATAGAAATGCCCTGTACCAGCTGCCTGTACCTTGTTTCACT
>DASUFG010000232.1:0-2940 GCA_036274715.1 Agriterribacter sp. | reverse complement strand
TACCTGGCTGATAAATCCGTATTTGAATATAAAGATGGTTTTGTAAAAATTCCGGATGGACCCGGCCTGGGCATAGAAATAAATGAGGATTTTGTAAAGAAAAGTGCGGAAACGGGACATAACTGGCGAAACCCCATTTGGCGGCACGGGGATGGTTCTATAGCGGAATGGTAATCACCTCACTTCTTTAATAAAACAAACGCTGCGCTCCTGCTACAATATAGCAAGAGAAAAACTCCGGTAACTTCGGTTATGGTTGCCAGATAGTAGCGGCAATATATCTTTCGGGCTTTTGCTTGTCTTCGAAATAATACAACGTTACCACTTTTCCGTCGGGGCGTTGTACCGAACGAACATAGCCGATATCTCTTCCACCGCCATCATCTCTCAATACCCGTTCTTCCGACCAACTCTTACCATTGTCGTCACTTAAACGGGCAGCGATGCGATAAGGTTCCGCTCTTACCCCATAGGTGAGACAAAGTCTTCCATCTTTTAATTTTATCAAGCTAGGGGGGTTGCCTTCGCCGAGGTCTTTTACCGGCGGATCCAGCAATGTCCATGTTTTTCCGGCATCCGAACTCAACCAGGCATCTATCCAGCGATGATCTGCTTCTCTTCGCCTGATGGTTGTGATGAAAGAGGTTTCTGAAAGTTGCACGCTCGAAGGCATAATGCCAAAGCCTTTGGGTTCGGGGCCGATCATGGAAACCAATTCCCAATCCAGTCCTCCGTTGCGGGTGATCGCGCAAAGCGGTCTACCCTCTTCGTTATTGCTCTTAGCAGCGGATAAAAAGGCCATACAGGTTTTATCATCCAATACAATATAATCTGTTCGCGCCAGCATATTCGACTTACCTGAAACTTCCAGCGTGAAGGGTCCTTTCCACTCATGCCCCCGGTCGTACGAATAATAAAAAACAGATGGACCACTGTTGTAATCGAGGAAACGAAGGGTCATTGCAAAATCGGGATGTTTGAAATTAATAGGCTCTTTGAGTTTTACAGGTTCTTTGCGGTTGGCGTACTGCGGCTCTGTGCCATGCAAACTGGAGCCCCTTGCTACCAGGATACCATCGGCCGAGGGATCTTCTATATCCCAGGTTTCGCCACCATCTACGCTGCGTGCAAATAAAGATTCCTCCGGCTTCTCGCGGTCAATATTGTGCATGGTGGGTCCGAGGTCTTTATGATACCCTCTGGCAAAACCCACTAAAATTTCATTATCCCAATTCCAGATGCCGTTGTTCGCGGGCCATCCACCAAAGCGGCCTTCTTTATAAAACACTTCAACATGTTCGGGTTCATTTGTTTTAGCGTCAACATCCTTCGGTTGAGTTGCCTGCTGGCAGGAGAAAGTAAGCACAGAAAAAAGAACCAGGTAAAAATATTTCAGCATCGGGTATGTATTCAGTATGAAAAAAAAATTGAGCCTATTTTTTGTTGGGCTGAGTCAGCAATTATTATCCATTCCCTTTTACAGAGCCGTTTATATTAGGCTAATACCCGGGGGAAGCCTATATTTTTAGTATAATCCGTTTGAACCGGGAACCGAAAAAGGTACTTAAGATTATCTGCAGAGAAATTCATAGTGAAGCTTAACAAAAAGTCAATTTCCACCCAAATAAAAACAGCATTTCGAATCAGCGTATTGAAATAATTGATGGTTGTGTTATTTCGGGAATTTCATCACCAGGTTCTTGACCGGCTTTGTGCTACGTAAATAAGCAAAAATGGCTTTGAGATCGCTATCGGTCATGCCTGAGTAATCTACTATAGGCATGATGGTATTCATTTTACCCGGGTCATAATTATACCCTTTCTCTTCGCGGCAGGCGCTGAATTTTTTGATGAATACCTCTTCATTCCAGGCCCCAATGCCTGTAGTAGAGTCAGGTGTAATATTCGCCGAGGTTACTGTAAAACCGTCCATTGTAAACGTATTACTACCTGCGAATGCCCGGCTAAAATCCGGCTCACCCTTTACAAACGGGGTATGGCAACCGGCACAATCGGCCATAGTTACCAGGTACTCTCCATATTTTAACTGGTCGGTGTCCGGTGGGCGCATATTGCCATCAATGGATTGTTGCAGTACCGGTCCGGGGTAAGCCATACTAACCGGAATCATCAATTCCCGGCTGGGCACTTTATTTTTTACAGGCTTCAGTGTGCGTATATAGGCGATAATACTTAACAAATCATCCTTCGCCATCCGGTTATAATTGGCGTAAGGCATGATAGGAAACAGGGTATCGCCATTTTTACTGATACCTTGTGTAATGGCCAGTATAATTTCTTCGTCAGTCCATGTTCCGATACCGGTTTCAGGATCAGGAGTAATATTCCTGCTGTAAACTGTTCCTGGTATATCTTCCACTTCTGAATTGCTGAATTTATTGCCTCCACCGCCTTCGGTACCCGGAACAACCGGGCCCGCATATTTTCCGAAATCCCTCTTACTATGACAATGAATACAGGCTGCTACATGCAGGGCGAGGTATTGGCCGCGAGCAACCATTTTTTGTAAGGAATCTGCGGAATGGTCTTCATGCGGCGCTGAAGGAGCGTCATTACAGCCGATAAAATAAGGCGAACTGAACGCTGCGAAAACAGTGGCCAACAACGTAATCATCTTTCTCATTATTGATGAATTTAGGTGGAGGATGACAAACGGTAGCCGTAAAAGTGGAGAAAATATATGACAAATGCAATGTTTTTGTCATGTACTTGAAACCTGGGTTAGGAGAAGCGGGGTGGTGGGATGTCTTTTCCGTTGCGGTGTAGTCTGTTACCCGGTTGGGAAGAAAAGATGAAGGAGCATCAGCCTTTTCATCATTCGTCAAATAAAACTTTCCCGTTATCAAGATCGTAATATGCGCCGATGATTTTTATTTCATTCTTTTCAACAAGCGGTTTTAAAACAGGAGTGGATGACTT